>JACQSW010000030.1 GCA_016211095.1 Candidatus Woesearchaeota archaeon
AAAGGCAGGCAGAACAAGCAAAAAAAATTTTAGAAAAAAAATTTGGGCAAGAAATAAAAATTGAAACAAAATATGCCGAAACTCTTTGTGCAGGGAGCGGAATTCAGCTTTATGTAAAAACAGAAAATTCTGTTCTTGGCAGTTCAGGGTTGGGTGAGTTAGGCAAAAAGGCAGAATTGGTAGGCGAAGAGGCGGCTAAACAATTAATCGAAGAATTTTGTGGGGGGGTTGTTGATAGCCACGCAGCAGACCAGCTATTGCCCTATATGGCTTTAGCGGGAAGGGGGAGCTTCATAACAAGCAGGATAACAAATCATGTAAAGACTAATGCTTTTGTTATAGAAAAATTTTTGCCAGTAAAGTTTGAGATAGAGCACAAAAAGGTCAGCTGCAACCCCCTCTAACCCTTAATCGTAAGTGTAATTACCCAAGTCAATAACAACCCCTTCAGTGGTATAAAAGTCAATGTTAAATTTTTTTTCTCCGATGTTAGTTATTACTACGCCATCAATTCCTATTCTTTTTGAATGATTGAGGTCGGGTGTGCTTGGCCCAGCGTAGTAAGCGTCTGCCGGGTAACCTTTCCTGGAATAATCAGTTGTGTGAACTGCGTGGAGATGAAAAACACTAAAAACGTCAGCTAAACGTCCCGAAAAGGTATATGTTCCGTTGAACTGTTCCGAAACAAAATCCTTAATTTTTTTAGGCGGCTCAGATTTAGGCAAAATTTTTTGTAAAAGAGTAATGCTGTCTTCCACTAGGCTGGGTACAACTTTAAATTCCAAACTCCCACTATCTGCCCTAATCACTCCGCCATGTTCGCTGTAAATGTCTGACAAATCGTCTTTGATTATAATTCCGATTTTGTTGCAAAAATCCTTTTCACCTAATTGCTTAACAAGCATATTGGCCTTCATCAGATCTATGCGCCCAAGTTTGGGTAGCTGATCGTAACCTTCCCTGTATTTTTGCCCGGCATCATCTGCCCTACGGGAATGCCCTATTCGGTTTAATTTGCCTGTTAAATCTTTTTCAATTTTTTGGCGATTAAATAAAAAAGTAAAATCGCAAATTCTAAGAATGTAAAGCGAAGAATAAAAATCGTTTCTCGCCCTGCACTTATATTTATCGAAATTGTTCTCGTATTCCTTGAAAGTGTTTGTTAGTTCACGATAGGGGTTTGGTTGCTCAGCTATTGGTGTAGTAGCTAAAACAGAAGTTGCTAAAATGCTGCAACAAATTTTTTTTGGCAGATTCATGGTTAGCGAGATCCAAGGGTGGTTATAGCTTTCAGCTGTTCCTCAGCAGTTTCTCCGCTTATGATTTTTTTTCTTGACTTAGCGTAACTGAAAACGTTGCCGTAACCAAACATTGCCATAAAACCGTTAAGCATCGCTATAAACGGTGCATTGCTAGCCACTTCTGAAGGGTTTGCCAATCCGAGAAGCGCCCAAGGCAAAGCAATAAGCATCAAGTTCCCAGTCAAGGAACTGGCAGTTGCCTCATAATTTCTTTGGTGCTTCTTGTAGGCGGTTGAGAAAAGTATTCCAGCAATTATCCCACGCTCATAACTTCTGCTTAAGTAATCATTTTTTTTGATATCATTTAATAATCCGGGCAGCAATTTATCTTTCAAAAATGCATCTACTATTCTCCCATCATCTTTTTGCCTAACTGGAAATTCGCCTAAGTTTTCCTTATGGACAGCAACTAATTCTTCCAGGTTTGAGTATGCCTTGTCTTTGGCATCTGCTGCTGATAATCCGTTGTAAAGCATAGAATTTGGGTTTATCAGTTCGTGGAAAGCTGCATATTGCAATCCGTGCCTGACCTCATGTTTTTTTGCAAAAAAACCAAAAACTGGCGGAAGAAATATCGCTACTTCTTCAGGATTTTCAAATGTTGTTGGCGTTGGCGCATGGCTAACTTTGTTAATTAATCTCTTTGCTACATTGTTTATGATGTTAAATGGCGGCAGCCCTACTATCGGTGAAAGCCGCCTAGTGTAGCTATGTGTGCTGTTGCTGCCAACAAATACTGCTTGCCCTCCCTTGGCAAAAAGCATGCCTAAAAGCGGAATGTAAAGAACAGTAATTTCCCTCGTGTAATACTGCTTTAAATTGTCCTTGACATAACTTTTCAAGACTTCAGCAGCTTCAGGTTTTAATCCTAAAGTTTTTTGCCACGACTTCAAGGCTTTATCAACTGTTTTTTCCTTAACTTTTTCCGCAACAAATGATGAAAGCTCCTTTCTGTAATGCGTAACTAACTGCTTAATTTTTTCTTCATCACCTTCAAAAGGCTTATACTCGGGAAAGGGGTCATTTGGTTGTGAAACTTCTATCTCTAAATCAATATTCTTGTTTGTCAGCTTACCTTTTAGCCTAAACGCATTCTTTACCCACGCCTTTGATGGCTGGCCTGATAAACCTCCATAAGGAAAAGCAAAATAGTTTATTATAATATCCGAATTTAGCTCATTAATGTGAACAGCAAAGTTGTTAACAACGTCACGATTAAGCTTAAAATCAGAATCGTACACCTTCCCATTATAAGTTATTGTTTCAATCTGTTCTTTTAGCCTTAAATCGTCAAATATTTTTTCTAACAAACCCATTTTTATTACATCCTCCCGAGGTGGAAAGAATTATTCTCCCCCTTATAAATTTGCTCTTTTATTTCGTCTAAAGTTTCTTGGCTTGGGGAGTAGATTCTAGAATTCGTGATTCGTTCGCCAAATGCTTCTCCGCGATACTCAATTATTTCTGCGGTGCAATTATCCGCAGTCCATAACGCATAATGGCGATTTAAAGAGTTTACCCGCAATGTTGAATTTTTAGCAAAACACATTATGTAATCCCCTTCAATCACGTCCGCAATCAAAGAGGAATTAGAAGCATAAGCGAATGAGTTATTTTCAGCTAATAGGTGTGCTTGGAGTGAACAATTTTCAGCATTCCAAAAATTGCCATTGCCCATAACTATTCCTGCAGTTAAATTACAAAATTTTATATGATTAAAATTATTGTTCCCGTTTATCTTTTCCGCTTTTATGCTTATTGGATTATTT
>JACQSW010000036.1 GCA_016211095.1 Candidatus Woesearchaeota archaeon
AAAAAAATTTGTTGAAAGGAAACCTATTTAAAGGATTAGGGTTTATTTTTCTATTCTTTTATGAAGTCGATTAATCTTATTTTGTTGTCTGTGGTTGGCGTTTCTGCCGGGCAATTGCTTTTGAAGTATGGGATGAATAGCTTGGCAATTGATTTTGGATTGGCAAATTTGCTTAACGCTTTTGTTCAGGTGTTTAGTAATGTTTTTGTTCTTCTTGGCTTGTTGACTTTTTTTGTTTCTTCTATTTTGTGGCTTGTTGTTTTGTCAAAGACTGATTTGAGCTTGGCGTATCCGTTGTTGGCGATTGGGTACATTGTTGTTGTTGTTGCCTCATGGCTTTTTTTGGGGGAAAGCATTGGTTTGACAAGGGTGCTTGGGATAGTGATTATTTGTGGGGGAGTTTTTTTGTTGTCTAGGACTTAAAGATGGTTATATACAAAATTTTGTTGTTTGTGGCAATAATTTGCGCGGTGGTTGGCCAGCTTATTTTAAAGAAGGGAATGGGGAAGAGGGAAGTAAGCATAAGGCTGAAGAGTGTTTTTAGGGATGTGTTTAGGCTGTATTGGGATGCGCTTATTATTGTTGGCTTGTTTTTTTATTGCTTGTCCGCTCTTTTGTGGTTGGTTGCGCTATCGAAGGTTGATTTGAGTTATGGCTATCCGTTGGTGAGTGTTAATTATGTTTTGGTTGCTTTGGCGTCGAAATTTATTTTTAAGGAGAGAATTTCTTACAAGCGTTGGCTTAGCATTTTGGTTATTGTCTTAGGCGTTGTTGTGTTAGCGATAAGCTAAAAAAAATTATAAGCAACTAAAAAGTAGTAAAAAAATCGAAAGGTTTATATATGGAAATAAAACACCCTAAAAGAGGAAAAAAAAGAATGAAAGACGGCATATCACACTACCGAATCAATCTTAAAGATCTTATCTGGCATGCAGACCCAACAGAATTCAAATTTAAAAGCACAGCCGACATAATTCCCCCACAAAACCCAATAGACATAGTCAAGGGGCAAGAAAAAGCAAAAGAAATCCTATTAACTGCCATCAAACTAAGGGAAAACGCCCTCATGTACGGCCCACCTGGCTGCGGAAAATCCTTGCTGGCAAAAACAGTAGCAGAACAATTCTCAAAAGAAAACACCCACAAAGTCCAGCTAGAAGACCAACTCCTAGTTCACAACTTCGAAAACGAATGGGAACCAATGGTAATAAAAGTCCCAACGCCGCTTGGAAAAGAATTCAGAAAAGACATACTAACGCTAAGAGACTTGTTGCCAACTTTATTGGCAAGAGACGATAAAAAAGTAACATTTGACGTTATCAACAAAGGATACGAAGAAGCTGTTTCAGAAGAACTCAAAGAATCATATTCAACAGCATCAAAGAAAAAAATTATGGAAACCCCCATTATGCGTACTCAGCATTCAGGCCTATTCAGTGTAAAAACTACAACTGAAGAAGTTAGCTTAAAAAGAATACTTGAAGAATGCGAAACGATACCAAGCTTTAGAGTAATAGACGATGTTGAAAAAGCCTTACTTAACTCCCCTGATGACGTGCTAAACACGCCAATAATAGAAGCGGAAATGGAGGGCCAAACAGCATTCCTAAGCATAAAAGACCTAACGCTTGTTGGAGTCTACCCACCAAACAGCCTGCGCATTAAACAATCCTCAAAATCACCAAAAACCCCTTCACAAGAAAACCTTGAAAATTTTGGAAAAATACTTGACAAATACCGAAGCAACAATAAAATAATAAAATACATTACATTAATGGCTGAAGACATGCAACAAAACCCTGCCTTATTCAAAAAAAGCGGCGGATTAATGGGCATGTTTGGCGGCGAAGGCGGAATGCAGCCAATGGAAAAAAAAGCCATGATGGACAAATATACTGCTAACCTAATAGTTGATAACTCAGAAAGGAAAGGCTTGCCAATTGAAGAAGTGGAACACCCATCAGTCCAAAACATTCTTGGAGAAGCAGGGCATGACCCTTACAACATGAGGCCCCCGCACACTAGGGTAAAAGCGGGCAAACTCCACCGAGGAAATAGCGGCATAGTAATCATTGACGAATTAATCGTTGCATTGCAAGAACCAGCAATAAGAAACTACCTATTAACAATCCTTCAAGAAAAAAAAGGCAGAATCGCAGGCGGATCATTAGGCGGGGGGACAAGCGCTGGAATAGAAACAGAGCCAGCAGATGCAGACTGCATAATCCTTGGCTGCGCTAACGAAGACATCAGCAAATACTTAACGCCAAAAATATCCCGAAGATTCAGGCATAAGGTAGAATTCCAATCAGCAATGGAAAACACGCCACAGGCAAGAATAGGCTACGCTGAATTTGTAAAGTACGAAATAGACCAGCACAACAAACTGCCAAAAAACGCTGAAAACCAGTTTCCGCACTTCTCACCAGAGGCAGTAGCGGCGCTAATTGAACTTGGAGTGAGATTCGCACAAACAACAAGCCACGGCAAAACCAAACTAACAAACATACTCGACCCAATAGGGGGAATAGTCAAGCAAGCCTCTTCACTAGCAGCAACAGAAAAAGAGGGCCTCGTCTCAAGATTGCACGTCCTAGAAGCAGAAAAACTAAGGACCACTTCAATGGCTCAGGAGCAAGACGAAAGAATAAAGAGTATAACTGAAGGCCTAATACTTTTAGACACTGAAGGAGGAAAGGTTGGAATCGTTAACGGCTTAACTGTAACTACAGACAAAATAGGGCTAGTCGCCTTTGGGCTGCCAGTAAGGGTCGTAGCAACAGCATCAAAATCAACAAAAGACCACGGTATCTCCTCAGCTGAAAAAGACGTAGGCTTAGGGGAAAAAATCCACAACAAAGCACTACACGTAATAAACGGCTACTTCAACAACGCTTACGGCCACGAGATTATGGGGAAATGCTACTCAACAATAAGCTTCGCACAAATGTACAACAGCATTGACGGGGACAGCGCATCAATAGCAACCATTATAGCATTAAAATCAGCGATGTCAAAAACTCCAGTAAAACAAGAGTTTGCAGTCACCGGATCAATAAATGAAGTGGGCGAAGTCCAACCCATCGGCGGAGTTAACGAAAAAATAGAAGGATTCTACAGGCTATGCAAAGAAAAAGGGCTAACAGGAGAACAAGGCGTGATAATACCAAAATCAAACGTTAAAGATGTTATGCTTAGCGAAGAGCTAGCTAAGGATTACAAGGCAAATAAATTCCACATATACGGCATCTCACATGTGGATGAGGCTGAAGAAATACTTCTCGGCGAAAAAGGGGAAAGTTTAGACAAAAAAATAATTGAAGCATACCAAGAAAAAAAGGGCGAACAACCCTCCCTTTCTTAAATTATTCTCTGACTGAACTATTTGAAAAAAGAGAAAACTTTTTTAAAACAAAAGGGTCTATAAATTTTTAGAAAAGCCGGGGTGGCGCAACCTGGTACCGCGCAGAACACAGCCTTTAATAAGCTGTGTGCGCAAGCCTGGAAAGCCTGTTTCCGTCAAGGATGTCTGGGTTCAAATCCCAGCCCCGGCGTCAATAGTTTTGAGCACTGCTGAAAGTAATGGGTTGAGCGATGCTCAATATCATTTTCGTCTACCCCCTGCGTTATAATACTAGTTCTGTACCCTATCTTGCTGACAGCTAAGGATGCAATGCGTAAAAAGTTAACTAAAATAGCTGTTTAACTGCTCTACTTGCCGAAATATTTATATACTATTGCCATTTATATAATCGTTATGGCAACAACAATACAGGTAAGTGAACAGCTATTAGGCACGTTAAAGAAGAGAAAGCAATATGACAAAGAGAGTTACGAAGAAGTTATCTGGGATTTGGTGGAGGATAGCATGGAATTAAATGATGAGACAAAAAGGGGAGTTGAGCAAGCCCGTGCCGACATCAAAGCTGGAAAGTTTTACACGCATGCACAGGTAAAAAAGAAATTGGGGCTCTAAATGTACGAGCTTATTTATTCTCCTTCCTCATTAAAGCAATTAGAAAGAATAGACCCTACTATTAGACATAGAATTTTAATTGCCTTAGAACGGTTAAGAATCAGGCCAGAATCCTGTGATATCAAAAAGCTTGTGGGGCTGGAGGGATATAGGTTTAGGGTTGGTGACTACAGAGTGATATTTGATTTTGAAAAAAATAAGCTAATAATCCTTGTTCTGCAAATTGGTCACCGAAAGAATATTTACAAATAAAGGCATTTACCTTCTTTTTGCTAATTAATTGTCTTTTTAGAAAAAAAAAGAAAAAAAAGAATTTTTTTTTATAGGTATTTTCTTAGGTCTTTAATCATTCCTGGCGCTTCTGATTTTAGCCCCAGCCCGAATCCTATGCCTAATGCTATTGCTAGCCCTAGCCCGAATGCTGCTATCACTACTAATAGTAGTTGGTTGACTATTGAGACCTCTATCCCTATTTGTTCTAGCGCCATCACTACTGTTATGAATATTATCACTACTTTAAAGATTGACGCCATGAAGTTTGCTCCCTTCATTTTGCTGCTTTCCACTATTTTGTTCGCTATGAAGTGGCCTATGAATAGTCCGCCTATTACGACGATTACTCCTGCGATTAGGTTAGGTATCCATAAAGCGAATGCTCCTAACAGGTCTGATAGGGTTCCAAGCCTAAGTTGGTCTACTCCTGCTTGCAGGAATATGACAAATATGTACCATTTTATCAGTTCTCCAATGATTGATGATAGAGCTATGTGCCCTATGGCTTTGGAGAGTTGGGCTTGGACTATTTTTTTGTCTAGGCCTGCTTTGTCTAGAAGTATTCTTATTGCGTGGCCTATGATTATCGCTATGAAGTAGCCGACTGCTATTATTATTATTGCTGCTATTAGGCCTGGCAGTATTGATGCGAAGCTGTTCCAGAGCGCTGCTAGCGGGTTTATAAATTCTGTTGCTGCTGTTTGAAAGTAAGCCATTATTTTCTTGCACCTCCTTTTATTTTTTTAGATTTATGCTTTGTTTATATACTAGCTTTGTGTTTATAAAAAGGTTGTGCCATTACTCCAAAGTGGTTTTTATAGCTGGTTTGGCCTTAAAAACCTAAAAAAAAGCGGATCTCAACCCGCTATCCAAGTCAATGAGACTTCCCGCCTACGGAGCTAAATTTTTGCTTGAGAAAATTTTGCGTAGAAACAAAAAGTGGTTTTGGCAGCTTGCCCAATTCAAACCAGCCCCACCTTTCAAACTTTTCCGGCTCCGCCAACCTTAATTCCCCAGAATCATAATCAGAGATAACAAAAAGCGTAATGTAATGTTTGCCTTCTTTTTTGAAAATGTCATTAGTGAAATTGCCCAGCCTAAGATTCTTAATTTTGAGCCCTGTTTCCTCCAAAACCTCCCTCCTAGCGCAATCCTCAACCGCCTCATTGAATTCTAAATGGCCACCTGGAAAACACCAAGAGCCTGCGCCATGAGCATTCTTCCTTTTACCCAAAAGAACCTTGCCCCCTTTCAAAACTAAAACACCAACACCAACTTTTGGCCTGTCACCCATAAGGAAGAATCAAAAATTTTTTTAGGTTTATAACCTTTTTGAACCAGTAATCAACCTAGAGATTAAAAAAAGTGGCGGGCCCGGGGGGATTTGAACCCTCGACCCACAGATTAGAAGGCTGTTGCGCTATCCAGGCTGCGCGACGCGCCCATTAGAATTAATTTTTTAGAAGCAGAG
>JACQSW010000037.1 GCA_016211095.1 Candidatus Woesearchaeota archaeon
CTCTTTTGATTTCTTCTTTTTCTGCGTTTTCCATCCAATCAAGGATTCTTTCCCCCTCAACATATCTGTAGACTAGGCAGTTTTTTCCGCTGCGGACAAATTTCGGCCCAATGCCTTTTTTGTTCAGGATTTTGAGCCACTTCGCTTCATTTTGCAAAAAATTTTTTGCTTGAACACCCCTTCTTTCTTTCTTAATAACAACTTTAATTCCATTTTCAACTTTTGTATAGGTTACTGATCTTTTTCCCATTCCCAAAAAATCCATTTTCAACACAAAAAATAGTTAGGGATAGAAAACTTTTTAAATATGCCCCCCCTCATAAAAAGAAAAGACAAAAAGAGGGAATTATATCTTGGCGAACACAAAAAAATTTGCAATTTTAACTTGCTTACCAATTCTGCTGCTAATTGCCATAAATTTTGTTGCTGCGGCAAACGAAACAGAAACAACAACCGCAAGCGTGGAACAAAAAGCATATGATTGGCTGTTGAATCAATCTAAAAATGGCAATTACGAGAACGATGTATTCTCAACATCCCTAGCGATGCTCGCACTTAATGCGGTGGATTACAAATGGGGTGTGGAAGAAGCAGCTAATTGGCTTAACACTCACAAGAATGCGCAAAGCAGTTGCTGGCCAAAAACAGCTTGCAAAACAAAAGAAACAGCCTTCGCTTACTGGGCACTAAAAAACGGGGACCAAGGCAACATTTCGTCAATAGAGGAGTGGCTGAAAGATGCACAAAAAAGCGGCCTAACATCAGGCAACTGGTTACTCGAAGTTTCTCCAAGCACATCCCCAACATTTGAAGGCGCCTGCAAAGTGTTATACGCTGATGAGCGGGAGAACGAAAAAGAAAAGAGTGTAACAGTCAAAAACGGAAGATTTCCAGCGTGCGGCAACGTCACTTTCCTAGATATGGAGGGCTCATGCCTAAACCTGCCACTTGTTCCATCTACAGACCTAACAATCGATTGCGACGGAGTTACTGGCAGCTTCTTCATCACAATAATTTACAAGTCCTCAAATATTTACAAAATAGTTAAAAGCGAAAATGCAAAAGTCATGCATATAACAATCAATAATGGATGTTACGGAAAGAGTTACAAAAGCAGCTGCGACTCCGAATCAAGCTTCTACGTAAATTTAGCTCTTAAAGAAACAGAAAGCCAGTTCAACACAAACATGTACTTGGAAGAGGTTTACGACAGCAACAAACCCCTAAACAGCATGGTGATGTACAAACTCACGAAGAATGCCCAATATTTAGAATCTTTGAAGAGCCGCCAAAAAACTGACGGCAGCTGGAACAAAAAAGAATACGACACAGCCTTAGCCATCCTAGCCTTAAAAGATGATTCTTCATACCAGCAACAAGTTGACAAAGCAGTTGAGTGGCTAAAAAAACAACAAAAAACTGACGGCAGCTGGGCGTCCAGCGTTAAAGACACAGCGCTTGTGCTTTACGCGGCATTCTCAACAGCTTCAATCCAGCTCCCAGGATGTAACGATGCCAAAAAGAACCAGAATGAGCGGGGCGTTGACTGCGGAGGAACATGCCAAGCAACAGACGACTGCTGCTATAACAACCAAAAAGATGAGGAAGAAGAGGCAGTTGATTGCGGCGGAAGTTACTGCTCACCATGCACAGCTGTAAGCTTATGCGATACAGACGGAAAATGCGAGCCTGAAGTCGGCGAAACCACTGCAAACTGCCCAGATGACTGCGAAGGATTTGAAGGCACATGCAAAAACGGCGTGCAAGACAGCAAGGAAGAGGGCGTTGACTGCGGAGGCGTCTGCCCAACACCATGCCCCGAAGAATTATGCGATAACAACGGCAAATGCGATGTTGATGAAGGGGAAGACTACAACAGCTGCCCTGATGATTGCGAGGGCTACTGCGGAGATGATGTTTGCGACTCAACAGAAACCAATGAGGCTTGCGCAACAGACTGCAAAGAAACAGGATCAACCACCACCACCGCTGAATGCACAAAGGATGAAGACTGCGACGCTGGAGAATTCTGTGATTCAGATGGACAATGCCAAACTGAAGAAAAATCGGCTTTCCCAATAAAGACTATACTAGTGATACTTGTGGTTGTCTTAATAATCTTTGGCGGCCTTTTAGGCTACAAAAAAAAGTTTGGCGGAAAAGCTAAGCCTTCACAAACAAGGCCTGATTACAAGCCATTTACTTCCCAACTCCAAAAAACAAGCGGACAGGCTAGCCAGCAAAGGCCTTCCTTCCAGCCTGAGCCTGCAAAGAAAAGCAGGGTTGAGGAGGAGTTGGAAAAATCTCTTGGCGAAGCGCGAAAGGTTCTTGGAAAAAGATAAGCCTGCGGATTATGGGTAAAAAAATTATTCTCCTATTATTCTTAATCCTTTTTTCTTTTCAAGTTTATGCGCAACCCATTTTTACTATAACCATCGCTAGGCCTGAATATGCCCCAGGTGAAACAGTCCAAATTAATTTGATTATGGACAGCTTTGACTTGTCAAAAATAAAAGTTGTTGACTCTAACGGCACAAAGGTTAGCGTTGCCTTCTTCCAAACACAACTAGAAAACGGTACATACTACCTCTATTTTAATATTCCATTAACAACAAAACAAGGTATCTACAATTTTGTTGTTGAGGACAAGAGAGTAATTGATGGTTCGCTTAAGCTCATCACCGAATCGCAAACTTTTAGCGTTGTCGAGGTAAATAAAAGCATGAGCATAATGCCAGCTGCCAAAATTATTGATGGGGGATCATCTTTTAGCGTATCCCTCAAAAATGTTGGAAAAGACCCCCTCACAGTTGCCGCAACATCATCATCCAGCGAAATAACCCCCTTAAGGTCTTCGCTTGAACTTGCTGTTGGCGAGCAAAAAACGCTGTTTTTAAATTATAACTTTGCTAAACTAGAAAAAGCCGAAGAAGAGATAACTCTGAGTTACGATTCAAAAAATTACAAAATCCCAGTCTTCATAAAAAAAGAAGTTACACCAATAAATGAAACAAAACAATCAAATGAAACCGCTGAACCCCCAATAAACATAACGCCGCCGGCAAACATAACCTCGCCAAAAATAAATGTGACCAAAGAAGAGCCTAAAGTTGCCTTAAAATTCTTAACAGAAAAAACCTCTTTTGAAGGTGTTGCAGATCAGAACAAAGTTTTATTCGGAAACATAAAATTCACAAATCTCTTAGACAAACCTTTACACAACCTAACATTTACCTTATCAGGAAACCTTAAAGAAGTAGCAGCGCTAAATTTTAATTGGCTCAACATTATTGCGCCCGAAGAAATTAAAGAGCAGATAGTTACTATTAACAAAAATCGTAACGCAACGCCAAAAACTTATTCAGGCAACTTCGTAATTGATTCGGCAGAAGGCTACTCTGCAAATTTCTATATGTTTTTCGAATTCACGCCAACATCCCTAACAAATTTTTCTAAGAATAAGGATGCTAACGAAACTTCGATTTTCCTTAATTACTCTGAAAGCCAAAAAGAAGGCAAAAAGCAGGAAGGGGGAATTAGCGGAGTTTATATAGTTTTATTCTTAGCAATTATAATTGTCTTAATTCTTTTTTGGAGATTCAAGAGAAAGACTTCAGCGATAAAACTTGAAACTTACGTTGAATCTTTGAAAAAG
>JACQSW010000031.1 GCA_016211095.1 Candidatus Woesearchaeota archaeon
GGATAATTCCTTTATTTTTTAGAAATTTTTTTATAGCGTCTTCAAGAAGCGGGAATTTCTTGCCTTTCACTTCTTCTAGTTCGACTCCTTGGCCTAACAGGAAAACTTTTACTGAATGATTGTTTTTAATCGCTTCGTTGGCGAATCTGAAGCAGTTCCAGCAAGTTTCTGCATCATTTGTATTTAATATTATGCCTAGCTTCATTTTAGTTTACCTTGCGTTGATGATGATTTCAATTAGGTCTTTCTCTACCTGTTCAGCTTCTTTTTGGCTTACTTCGGGAAAAAATTGTGATATAATGGTCGGTTTCATTCCAACAATTTTGACCTTGCCATTTTCTTCTAGCACATTGATCTTGCATGGCATGCACAATGATACCAATCGATTCTTATTCAAGAACTGGTTTGCATATTTGCCTGAGCAGATTTCAATAATCTTCAAGGGTTTCTGCTCAAACCCTTTTGCAGCTAATCTCTCCTTGATATCATAAATTTGGAATAAGCTCCACCCTTTCTGCTCAACAGATTTCAAAACCGATACAACAGCCTCATTAAAGTTCTTTTTTGTTTCTGCAATATATGCAAACTCTTCGATTTTCATTGTATTACCTGAACCCCTTTCTCATTTTTTCATACTGTTTTTTGTTTATCTCTCCCAATGCATATCTCTTCTTGAGGATTATCAATGGGTATTCCTCTTTATTGCTTGATTTGGCTGAATTGATGAGGGTTACCACAAGCCATACAACTGCCCCCCAAAACAGGATCATAAACAGGAACCCAAAGCCCATGCCAAATCCCATCATACCATACCCGCCCATTCCAAAGCTTCCTATGAGAAAGATTGCAATAATTACAGCAATGAAAATCCATACTAATGCGTTTTTATCTTTTTCCATGATCATCACTTCCTTAACTCCTTTTTCATCTCCTCAAATTGTTTTTTGTTTATCTCTCCTTTAGCATATCTTTTTTGTAAAATATTAATTGGAGTTTCAGATTCTTTCCCTTTTTTATGCACAAGCCAAATTATTAAGGCAATTACTCCTATTAAAAAAATCGGCCAGAGTATGTTCCAAAAGCTGTTATAACCGTAATAGGCTTGGTCGTTTCCCATTATTCCCTGCATCATGCTTGATTGTTGGGTTTGCCCGCCCATCATGTTGTTGCCCATCATCCCCATCATGCCTCCAGAGCCCATCATTCCACCGAAAGATTCCTTACAGTAAATCCTTTTTGCAATGTTGATATGCACCTGTTTCAAGGATTCAGATCCCTCTCCCCCCATCATGTTATCCATAAGTTCATGGGCTTCTCCAGGGTGCATTTGTTCCATGTAATAGTCTCCCATAATCTCGAGTTGTTCATCGCTGAGTTCGTTGCAGCTAATTCCTGAGCCGATTAGCGTTTTTGCTTCTTCAAGGTTTTCTTCGTTGGCGTAGCTTAAGGCTGACAGTAAGAAAGCTATCATTATTATTGGTATTATTTTTTTCATTTTTTTATTCTTCCTCCAAGGTTTTGTTGTTTTTTCTTGCTCTTTCTGATAAGAATTCCCTTATGATGTCGAAAGCCTTTATGATTTTTTGGTTAGTGATTTTGTAGTGGATGTTTTTTCCTTTTCTTTTTGAAAGCACTATGCCTTTGTGTTTCATGATGGCGAGGTGTTGCGAAATGTTGGCTTGGCTAATTTTTGTTTTTTCAACAAGTTCTGTAACTGACATTTCTTTGTCTCGTAATAGGTTTAGGATTTCTAGCCTTGTGGGGCTGGAAAACACTTTGCATATCTCTGCATGCAGTTCATACAAATCTTTCATAAACATATTAGAATATTCTAATGTATAAATATGTTTCGGTTATTTTTTTCTACAAAGCCAGTTGCAACCGCAGATTTTATAAACCCCCCTACATGGCCATTTGTCGTGAAAAAATACGCACTCATCTTAATAACCATCATGTTTGTATTTAGCATATCTGCAACGCTAATAAGTTCAGAACCCCCGAATTCGCCGAATAAATGCGATAAAATACGCGAGGAATGTGGCAAAATTAGCAAAAAATGCAGTGACTTGGAAGCTAAAAATGCGGAAATTTACGATGAATGCCAAAAAATATTCAAGGGATATTGGGACTGCTTTGACATCGAAGAGTATAAGCAAAGAAATAAGTGCTTTCTTAAAGTCCTCGAAAAATATAATAACTGCGAAGATAAGAGGGAAAAATTAGCTCCCCTAATTGATGATTGTTGGAAAAGCCATAATGAATGCTTTGACAGATACCAATCCTGCCTTAATGAAAACAACTAGCTGGAATCTATTTGCAGGCTAAATCCTTGCAGTTTTCTCCCAATACTTATATAAA
>JACQSW010000035.1 GCA_016211095.1 Candidatus Woesearchaeota archaeon
GTTTTAGATTGTTTTTGTGTTAATCTTGAAAAGTGTTTTTAGTGCCTTTTTCTTTTCATGTAGCAATCTCTGCAGTAGACAGGCTTGCCTTCTATCGGCTTGAATGGTACTTTGCATTCGTTGCCGCAGTCGGAACAAGTTGCTGTGTGCATGTCTTGAGGACTAAATTCCCTTCTTGGTGGTCCTCGCCTTTCGAATTCTCTCATATTTTCCTTTTACCTCTATAGTCGTTAATAACGTAAGAAAACCGTTTAAAGTCTTCTGCGCACGTTATTTAATCTTTAAGACAAAAGTTGTGTGTTTATAAACCTTTCTGCGGTTTCTTGAATAGGTATTTAAGGGCAAAAAACAGTAATTATTGAGGTATATGGCTATTTTTGACGCTAACTTCAAAGAGATATTCTCTTCGCAATTAGTCTCCATTATTGGCGGCCTTATTGCAGGAACTATACTTGCAGTGTATACAGACCAAATATTGCTTATCCCCGGAATGTTGATACTTCTGCCTGGCTTCTTAGAGATGCGGGGCAACATAAGCGGCTCTTTTGCTGCGAGGTTAAGCTCAGGATTATTTTTAAGGGTAATAAATGCAGACAGAACAAAAACTAAGCTTATAAGGGGCAATTTATTTGCATCATTTTTCCTGGCATTTTTTGTATCATTAGCTTTAGGCGTTATCGCATTTTTATTTAACCTTATCGTGTTCAAATTGTTTACGCTAAAAATAATTTTTCTCCCATTAATTGCGGGGATAATTGCTAACGCAATAGAAATACCACTAACGCTATTTGTTACTTTTTATCTTTTCAAGAAGGGGCATGACCCAAATAACATAATGGGGCCGTTTGTAACATCAACAGGGGACATAACAAGCATTGCTTCGCTGCTTATTGCACTGGTGATCATATGAAAAACTTAAGAAGGCACTTAGCAAGGATAAGGGGGCTGAAGAGAGAACAGCATCACAAATTAATCCACCATGTTCACAAAAAATACAAAATATCAAAAAAAACGCTTTTCTACGTTAAGGAATACGGGCCGCATTCAAATGTTGCTAAAACAATAATCAGGGAGTCTGTGAAGATACTTTTATTCGCGTCAATCATCAGCTCTTTAGGCGGCTTAGGCTTAGAGTCCATCAAAACACGTTTCATCGCACTCCTTCCATTAGTTATCCTCTTGCCTACACTAAATGATATGGTAGGGGACTATGGGAGCATAATCTCCTCAAGGTTTTCAGTTATGCTTTATGAAAACAAAATAAAAAAAAATTTATATAAAAATCAGGAACTCAGGCATTTATTTGCCCAAATATTCATAATTGCCATGCTAACAACAGTCATAAGCTTAGTTTTTGCTTTGATCATCTCCGCATTTTCCAATTACAATCTAGATGCCAAACTTATTGCTAAAATATTCCTTATTAGCCTTATTGATGTTATTTTACTAATCCTTATCCTGTTCTTTGTGTCTGTTTTTGCAGGAGTTTATTTCTATAAAAAACAGGAAGACCCAAATAACTTTCTAATACCCATAACAACTTCGGTTGCGGATTTCGGCAACATGATCATCCTATCTGGATTGGTCTTACTCTTTTTTTAGCCCAAAAATTTTAGGTTATTGAAATTGCCCCGATAACTATCAGTATTATCGCTGACAACTTTAATAGAAGGGACGATTTGTTGATTTCTTCTTCTAAAGCTTTTTTAGAAATAAAAATGCTTACGCCAACGGCAAAAATTAAAACGAAGAAGGGTTGCACCGCGCCTAAAGCGCTCACAAGCGTTACGAAACCGAATGCTGTTGCTATATTGATAAAAAGATTTCCAAAAACATTCAAGGATTGGTTAAAAGTTATTAACGCAACAACTTTTTTGCCGTTCTCTTTAACCGTCATCTTCAACTCGTTAAACTTAAAATAAGCAAATGGTATTAAAGCGAAAACAGCTCCAACCCTTATGTACGAGAACACAGTCCAAAAATCCGCAAAGTTAAGCAAATATTTTGCGATAACACCATTAACAGCAAACGCAAAGTTGCTTAGCATCATAATCCAAAAAGCCCCACCTAAACTAATATGCTTTAAACTTTTAGATGATGCCAGCACAGCGCCAACAACTAACAAAACAACCCCCACATAAGTCTTTGCTGTAAAAGATTCATCAAGGAATATTCTTGCGAGGAAAACTGTAAATAACGGGGCAAGATATAGCAGCGCCGTGACCCTTGAGATTTCTTCAATTTTTGCGGCTTTTAAATAAAAAATTGTCGCTAAAACGCTAGCTGCCCCGGATAAAAACCCAAGTAAGACATTAATCGGAGACAGCGGGGCGTAACCATGAAAAGCGTAAACTAAGACAGCCGCCACCAATCCTACAAAGCCAAAGATTGTCACAGGCAGCGTTGGTTTACGAATCCACTTAGTCAAAGTGTACTTGTCTATAACGTTAACTATTGCAAAAGTCAAAGCGGCCAAAACTGAAAAAAAAATCCATAACATCAGAGTAGCTTTACAAAGATTTCTTTAATAAGCCTTTCTAAAAAGAATCTGGCGGGAATAACTCCCTGAAGGCAGATTCGACTTTCCCAACCATAGCTTCAATGTTTTCCTTTTTGTCTGTTGTTACCGAAATGTTAAGATGGGTGTTAAATTTTTGTGTAACAAATATTCCCCTAGTTATGTGCATCCCTAAACCAAAATTAGCATATTCAGTTGCCATCGCATAAGGCTGCGGGTGATAAGGGAAAAAGTTTTTTACCTCATCTCGAAAAAATGAATAAACAGTTTGTTGTCCAGCAAAGCGTTTGCATACGCCTTCAAATATTTCTGGCGTAACAGATGGAATGTTTGCCACTTTTGAAAATATCCCGGTATCCTCAACTAAATGTAAGGGTTCTGTCCTTGAAGTTAACTCCCTAAAAATAGCTAGGGGTATTTGTTTGTTTTCTGTGCACATCCTGCTGTAGCTCACAGTTTCAATGCCCTCGGTTAAAATAGTTGCCAGCTCAGCTGTTTCTTCTAGGCTAGCTTCAAAGCTGTAAAGCTCAACCCTGTCATGGACATACGGATGTAATTTATAAGATTTGTAAGAAAAAAAATCTTTCAAAACCTCTTTAGCACTTTTTTGCGTGGGAAGCAACTCGCCTAAACCACTAATTTTTTCACAACTTTTCAGCCTTACACTAAATTTTTTTGAAAAAGACAATTCCGGAATTTTTATTTTCCTTCTTTCTAGCGATTCTACAACCCTTTGCGCATCATCAAATTTATCATCCATTTTAATCATTTAACCTTTTTTTAAGTGAAAAAAGATGTTCGACCCCCATTCAATTTGCTGTTTTATCGAGTCCAAAACTTCTTGATTGGGCGCGTAAATAGTGCAATTCTCAATGAATCTGCCAAATTCTTTTCCTTGATTATTGGCAATTTTAACAAGGCCATTGTTAGCCACCGTAAAGTTGTTGGATCCTTTTAGACAAATTACGTTGACAGAAAAATCGCTAGACAGGAAAAAGTTGTATTCTCCCTCTATCTTTTTTATTTTTGCAGAAAAACCTTCAGCATACTTAAAGTTGAGATTTCCTTTTAGGTTTGTTATTTTGGCAGAAAAATTTTGGGCATGGCAAAAGGCGTCGTTTCCGTTTAGATTTTGTATACTAGTAGAAAAATTGTTGGCCTGCCAAAAGTTGTATTTCCCCTCTATCTTTTTTATTTTTGCAGAAAAATAGTTGGAATTGGAAAAGTTGGAGTATCCATTTAGTGCATCTATTTTAATATTAATCGGGCGGGTTATTTTGCCTTCCAAAAAAACCCCTAACCAATTAGCGTTAACTGCTCCAAATTTAAAATTGTTGTTTCCTTGTTGATAGCTTGTTTGTATTAATGCTGAGAGGTATAATCCAAAAGATTCACTCTCATTTTTTTTAACTGCTGCTTTTTTGTAAAATTTTTTAATCCGTTCATGGCTTATTTGGAAACTTTTCAAAAAGGTTGAAACATTCTTAAAGTATTCCTTACCTTCATCCAAATTGTGCTCATCATTGTACTTGTTTTTTTCAAAACAAGCGAGCAACTCATCAACCACCGCTTCATCACTAACTATAACTTGTAACTTTTTTTCTTTTTCAGGTTTTTCCGCTGTTCCGAATACGTGTTCTAGCCCCATTTTTATTTTTTAAAGATAGGTATTTCGTCTAATGATTTGTATATTTTGAGGCCTTTTTCTTTTGCCATTTTTTCTTCTACGTCTGTTCCTGGGCTGCTGCTTATTATGTAGATTGCGTCGTAGAATTGTATGTGCCATGCGTGCAGGTCTATGTAGTATTCCCAGTTTGCGTTGCTTTTGTGTTCCCAGTCTTCAGTCATTTTGTGCGGCAGGTAGAAGAAGTGCCCTTTGCTTTGTATTTCTAGCGCGACTTTTTCAGCGAGAGAAACATTTTCAGCTTTTTTTATCGGGTTTTTGTCTGTGTATGGCCCTGCTACGTAGATTCTTAGGGGCAAACCCTTTCGGATTTTTTGTTCGACCTTTAACTGTTTGACTTTTTTATTAAAGTATTTCATCCTATCATTTATTTAGGCATTTTACCAAGTAGGAATTCGACATCCAATGGTTCATCAGCGTATCTTTTTAATTCTTTAAGCGTTTGTGAATCAGGTGAATAAATTTGGCAGCGTACCATTCTCCAGCTATATGCGCGCCCGCAGTTGTTTCGGTAGTTTAATATCTCTATTTTACCATTTTTGGCATAGGTAAATGCCTCTCCAACTAATTGATTGATTTTAACAGAAAAATCCTTAGCTCCTAAGAAATCCGCATCTCCCATCAATGTTTGTATTTGGGCATTAATACCACTACTATGTTTGAAGTTGCATCCTCCTGCCAAACAATTTATTTTTAGGTTGATGGGTTGATTTTTATTTGTTTGCAAATCGCTACCAAAATATGAGGATTGAAGATGTTCAAATTCGAAATTGTTAAAGCCTTGTTCGTAACTTGTTTGTATCAATGCGGAAAGAAAAGTTCCCTTATAGTCTGTATGATATGCCAAAAATTTTTTTTGGGGTAATTTATTATTCACCTTTGTTATCAGCTGAGGTGTGATGCCAAAACTTCTTAAAAAAGTTAAGCTGCCATCAAAAAATTTGGACAAATCTGTAACGTCCATAGTAACGCTTTTATAAAAATAGACCAACAATTCATCAACAACTTCTTCTTCTCTAACCACAACCTGCAACTTCTTCTCTTCAACAGGCTTTTCTGCTATTCCAAAAACGTTGTCTAAGCTCATTTTAAGGGATAGTGGCACATGACCTTTCTCCCATCATCAAAATCAATGGGTTGAGATTTTTCTTTTTTGCAAAGATCTTTAACGTATTGGCATCTTGTGTGGAATCTGCAGCCTTGCGGGGGGTTGACTGGGCTTGGTACGTCTCCTTGGAGTATTATTCTCCTTTTTTTTGCGTCTGGATCAGCTATTGGTGTTGCTGAAAGCAGCGCTTCTGTGTAAGGGTGTTTGGGGTTAGCGTAGACTAATTCTTTTTTGCCCATTTCAACAATTTGGCCTAGGTACATCACTGCGACGTTTTGGCAGATGTGCTCAACCACATTTAGGTCGTGAGAAATGAAGAGGTAACTTAAGTCGTACTTTTTTTGCAAATCTTTCAGTAAGTTGATTACTTGTGCTTGTACAGAAACATCTAATGAGGATACCGGTTCATCTGCCACTATCAGTTTTGGTTTTACTGCCAGCGCTCTTGCGATGCCAACTCTTTGCCTTTGGCCTCCGCTGAATTCGTGCGGGTATCTTCCGTAATGTTCTGATTTGAGCCCAACTTCTTCTAATAACTGTTTAACCATCGCTGGCCTTTCTTCTTTTTTTCCCAAATTATGAATTGTCAAAGCTTCTTGTACAATTGAGCCAACTGTCATCCTCGGATTTAATGAACTGTAGGGATCTTGGAATATTAGCTGCATGTCTTTCCTTTTTTTCCTCATTGCCTCTCCTTTGAGTTTTAGGATGTCTTGGCCTTCAAAAAGCACTTCTCCTTCGCATGCCCCTAAAAGGCTTAGGATCGCTCTTCCTGTTGTTGATTTCCCGCAACCAGACTCCCCAACCAAGCCCAAAGTTTCTCCCCTGCTTATTGTGAACGATACGTTGTCTACGGCATGTACAAAAGCTTCTGTTCGCGCTATTATCCCACTTTTTATTGGGAAGTACTTTTTTAGGTTCTTAACTTCTAAAAGTATTTCTTCAAGCTTTTGTTGGCCATTCATTTTCTTTATAGCAATCCAAAAATGTTGTTTTCTCCATAATGAATTTGTTTTTTTATTTTTTTTAAGACTGGTTTGTTTAGTGAGTAGATTTTGCAGTTCTTCATCTCCCAGCCAAAGTTTGTTCCGTTGTAGTTTGTTAGTTCTACGATGCAATCTTCTGCTTTAAATAATGTGAATCTTGCGGTTAAACTGCCAACTTTTAAAACACAGTTCTTTCCGTAACCTAGTATTGAAGCAGCATTAATTTTTTCTGCTTTTATTTTAATTGGATTGTTGGATTTGCCCTGCAAATAACTTCCAAAATCACCAATCTCCAATTCTCCGAATTTCATGCTTATTTTTTCAAATTGGAAGCTGTTAAATCCTTGATCGTAGCTTGTTTGTATCATTGCTGATGAGAAAATGCCCCACCAGCATAGTTCTGTTAAACCAAATTGGGTTGTGTCAACTTTTTCATTAAAAGTTTTTATAACTTCAGGAGTTAATTTTTGGTAGCTTTGCAGGAATTTTTTGCTTTCCAAAAAATATTTTTTTGTTTCATCCCACGTAAAAAATTTGTCCTTGTCTGTTTTTTCAAAGTAATCTAACCATTCACCAAAAATTATGCTCTCACTCTTATTGGTTGTTAAGCTATTTTCTTTTTTTTCGAGGGTTTGGTCTAAGCTCATTTTTTTGTTTGGTACACTAGGCATCTTGTTTTGTGGTATTCGCCTTCGAGTTCTGAGGTGATTTTGGTGCATTGGTCTGTTTTTTTGTTGCATCGAGGTGCGAATGAGCATCCTGGTGGTAAGTTGATGAGTTCTGGGACTACGCCTTCTATTGTTTTTAGTTTTGGCTCTCCCCTTTTAGGTACGGATTCTAGCAAGCCTAAGGTGTATGGGTGTTTTGAATTTTTGAATACGTCTTTTTTGTTTCCGTATTCTACTATTTTGCCTGCGTACATCACTGCTACGTTGTCTGCGACTTCGGCTATTACGCCTAGGTTGTGGGTGATTAGGATGATTGATGAGTCGATTTTTTCTTTTAGTTCTCCCATTAGTTCGAGGATTTGTGCTTGGACTGTTACGTCTAATGCGGTTGTTGGCTCATCTGCTATTAGCACTGTTGGGTTGCATGCTAGGGCCATTGCTATCATAGCTCTTTGGCTCATGCCTCCGCTGAGCACGTGCGGGTAATCATTAATTCTTTTTTCTGGGTCTGGTATTTTGACGAGTTTTAGCAGTTCTATTGTTCTTTCTTTTGCTTCTTTTTTGTTCATTTTTTGGTGCAATTTTAGCGCTTCGCCTATTTGGTCTCCTACGGTAAACACGGGGTTTAGGGAGCTCATTGGGTCTTGGAATATCATGGCTATTTCTTTGCCCCTTAACCGCCTTAGCTCCTTGTTGTCCATTGTTAGGATGTTTTGGTTTTTGAAGTAGATTTCACCTTGGATTTTTGCTTGCGGCGGTAGAAGTTTTAGGATGGATAGTGATGTTACGCTTTTGCCGCAGCCTGATTCGCCTACTAAGCCGAGGGTTTCTTTTTTGTGCAGGTCGAGATTTACATTGCTTACTGCTTTGACTTCGCCGTAGCTGGATGGGAATGAGACGTGGAGGCCTTTTATTTCCAATACTTTTTCTTCAAGCATTTTTTTGGTCGCTTATCATTTTTTTTTGAGCACTATTTAAACGTTTCGTTTTTTTTTAGTGGTGACAACTATGGTTAGCGTTGCAACAGCCAACAACAAAACAAAAAAAGAGTATTGAACCAAGCCAAAAGGCGCATTGTTAAAATCTTTTTTTTCGTTCAAGCTGGCATAATCTTCTATTGGTGGCCGTGTTTCGTTAACTTCAAAAATAATTTGAACTCCGTAGCTGTTAATCAAAGCTGAGCTGCCTTTCTCTTCAACGATAATCTTAAGGGAATACTTGCCGCTTGCTTCTGGGGCTTTTAGAATAAATTTAGCAGCTTTTTTTTGTTTTGCCTTCAAACTAAAAGAAGCATCGCTTATTTTGAAATTGTTTTTGTAAGCATCAGCAAAAACGCTTAGTTTAACGTTTTTGTCTAAGTTGTTTATGATCAAAAATTGGCCCTCAACTGATTCGCCACTTTTTATCGTCCCTAAATTAATCTTTGGCGGAGACAAGGCTAAACCAAAAACGTTGCTTGTTAAAATCAAAAAAAAGAGTAGATAAAAAAAAGTTTTTTTCATTTAGGCAGACAATGAAGTTAGCCGAACTTTTCCTAAATAGCTGTTTGGTTGTATATTGCTAGGCAAATTCACCCTGAAAGTTAAGTCTGTGTTGTTTTTTGGGGAAAGGTTCAAGTTTAGCAGTTGTGGGGTTAAGCTTAGTGGTTGCCAAAATTTGTTTAAAGCAAATTCGATGGCGTCTACGGTTATCTCCCCTTTTTCAGCGTTTATGTTTGTTCCAGAAATTTCGAAGTCAACCAAAACGTTGCCTGCGTTGCTTAAAGTTATGTTTTCTTCGTTTGAAGCTGTTCCTGGTGTTGTTTGAAAAAAGCTTAGCTGGTCTTTGTTGAAGATTGTTGCCAGCAGAGGAAGGTAGTCAAAAGATGTTTCTTCTGTAACTTCGTAGTCTCCTTCTTTTAGTGTTATATTGAGGGCGTATTTTTTTGGTTCTTCAAAATAGGCCATAGCTATTTGTAGTTCATATATGCTTGTTGAAGAATTAACTACTGCTTTTTTTGTTAGATTAAGCCGTTCTCCCTTGAATGTTGCGTAGGCTTCTGTGTTGTTAGCCCAAGCTGTTGCTTCTACTCTTATGCTTACTGTTTTGTTGCTTCCTGCTTCGGGGAGTATTTGTGTTCCATTCTTTTCGCCGTCATCAGGGGTTATGTTTACGCTGTTGATTTTTGGTTTGGGATTAACGACTTCTACTAAAAGTTTTATTTCTGTTGTTCCTTCTTTTGGCGTTAGGCTATTAGTTTTTCCTGGTGTGCCGCCGGTGATCAGGCTTTCCCCCCAATTAGTTGGGCTGTTATCTGAGGTCACATTTATTTTTTCTAAAGTGCGGCCATTATTGTATGCTCCGAAGGATGAGTCGTAGCTTAGCCATTCTATGATTGTATTGTTTTCATTTGTTATGATTATTGTGTCGTTGTTTGTTAGTGCGAAGTAGCCGTCTAGCGCTTTGTAGTTTCCGTCACTTTCGTTCCATACGCCATCGTTGTTTCCCCAAACAGATTCAAAACTATCTAGGTCGGTGTCGTTTCCATCGATTAGTTCCCGCGCTATAACAATATATTCTTGAGGCGCTACCCCAACATCATCAAAGTTGTAACCGTCTATTTTCCAGTTTGCTAAGTTTATCGCATAGGTATCATTGTTGTAAATCTCAACCCATTCTGTGTCTGTTTCTGAGCTTGTTTGGTTCGGCGCGTACATCACCTCGTTAATTGTTATAGCCATCGCTAACTTTATCATTAGCACTAAAAAAATTGGGATTAACATAGTTTTTTTCATTTTGTATTCAACCTCCATTAGAATTAACTTAACAACAACAATTGCTACTTAATTTTTTGTTCGGCTTTACCGAAAGCTTTTTGGAAATTCTAAAAAATACCCCAACAATTTTTTTTAAAAATGTAAAATTAACCCAATTATGTTCCGACAGCGTAGGAAAATTTGAACGAAAGATATTTAAACAAAACGAACCCCACCTAAAACCTTATGAAGAGGAGCAGTAGACGCTGGAAAAAGAAAGGCCAAATGAGGTGGAA
>JACQSW010000034.1 GCA_016211095.1 Candidatus Woesearchaeota archaeon
ATCCCAAAAAAGCTTAAAATAAATAAAACGTTTTCTTTCACTAACCACCCCAAGTAGTAGTGCCAAGGTTGAGAAAAAATCCATAAACCTGCAGAAGCAATTACATATTTTGCTTGAATTAATGAAAAAAAGAAGCTGCCAAAAAACAATTTGTTGAACACAAAAAATGGGGCAACAACAAATGCAAAGGTAGGAATGGCATTAAAATTCTTTCTAAAAAAAAGAATAAGGAGCAAGAGCACTGCAAAGATTATCCCCTGCGGGAATCTTGTCAGAAAAGCAAGTGCTGCGAAAAAACCGCAAAGAATGCCTTTATCCCGCATAAAAAAATTTAAAGCCGATAGCGCAAAGAATGTTGAAGGGATATCCGAAAGGAGTTGAGCGGAATTAACAAAAAAAGTTGCCGACAAAGCCAAAACAAATGCAGAAAGCAGGCCCACTGTTTCCCCAAAAACTTTTTTCCCCAATGAGTAAGTCAAAAAGATTATGCCAAGAGAAAAAATTATTTGCAGTATCCTGCCAAAGATTATTGGGTCCAGGCCCGCCCTCCAAATCAAGCCCAAAATGAGCGGCAAAACAGGCGGCCTTATAGCTTCAAACAGGCCGAGATTGCCGAAAGACAAAAAGTATTTGCCCATCCCTAAATATACTGCCGAGTCCCACCACAGATCCTGCTTGAATGGGGAAAGAATTAGTCTAAAAACTAAGAAAATTGATAAAATGATTAACAAAAAATGTTTATTCTTAAAATTCACACAAAAGAATAAGTTTTATGCCTTTTTATAATTTTTTTTCGTAAAAGTTTATAAACAAAAGGGTATCATGCATAACAAAAGGAGATTTTTGCGATGGTGACGTGTGAGATGTGTGGCAAAAAAGAAGCCAACCAGAAAGCTGTTGTAGAAGGAAGCCTTTTGGAAGTTTGTTCTAACTGCGCAAAATTTGGGCATGTAATAGAAGTTAAAAATGAGTGGACAGAAAGGATGCCGTCGCGGCTTGAGATTCGGCAGCCAAAAAATATTGGCGCAGAAGAGGAGGTTATCCTTCCAGATTTTGCTGAAAGAATAAAAAATGCTAGGGAAAAATTAGAATTAACCCAAAAAAAAGTTGGGGAAGGCATCGCTGAAAAAGAGTCGGTAATACAAAAATTGGAATCCAACCACGCAGCCCCCTCCCTGGAATTGGCAAAAAAGTTGGAACACTTCCTGCACATCAACCTCGTGACAACATTTAAGCCGAATTATGAAAAGAAGGAGCTGAATTTGAAGGATTCTTCCTTGACTATCGGCGACCTTGTTAAAATAAAGCGTAGTTCTGAAAAGGAAAAAATTTAATTATACCCCCTACATAATAATTCTTAATGATAATGAATAAGAAAAAGCTTGCCCTGATATTGTCTCAGGTGCAAATTTTTAAGAAGCCGAACGTCCAGCTTGAGCAATACTCTACTCCTTCAGAAATTGCGGCGGATGCGCTGTGGAAGGTTTTTATGGATGGCAACATAGAAGGAAAAGTCTTATGTGACCCGGGCTGCGGAACGGGGATTTTTGGGCTTGGAGCGCTTATTCTTGGCGCCAAAAAAGTGTATTTCATTGATATCGACTCTGAAGCGTTAAAGATTGCGAAAAAAAACAAGTCTTTAATTGAAAAGATGCTTAATACGGAGTTCAAAACGATTTTTTTAAACCAAAACATCTCCTCCTTCAACAAAAAAGTTGATGTCGTGATAGAGAATCCGCCGTTTGGCGTTCAAAAAAGCCACACCGACAAGCTATTCCTAATCAAAGCGATGGAATCAGCACCAATTATTTACAGCTTTCACAAGCTCTCCACCCAAAAATTTGTTGAAATCTTCTGCAAAGAAAACGGTTTCACAATAACAAAAATAGGGGAATACTCGTTTCCATTGAAAAAGACCTTCTGGTTTCATACCAAAAAAGTAGATTACGCAGAGGTTGGTTTGTGGAAGATTCAAAAAATAGCTCACCACAAAGTATAAATAGCCAAAAATCCAATGCTTAAGTTAGAATAATGGAGGTGCATTTATAGCTTGAAAAAATTTCTAACAATATTAATTATTATTGGCGTTTTAGCTATTTCTTCTTTCGCTAGCGCTCAAGACTTGACAGAGCCAAAAATTGAGAGGTGGACCTTTGAGAGATACTCAGATCCAACTACTGGCCAACTATTTGTATTAACAGACGAAAATGCGGTATGCAAATACGCAACTATCGACAAAGACTATGATGCGATGGATAATTTTGACGCCACCGGCTCAACAAAACACTACCAAAACATCCCAATCAGTGAAAGCGAAAATATTTACTATGTGAGATGCAAAGATAATGAAGGCAATGTAAACAAGGAATCAACTATTCTAAAATTTACAGCTGAACAACTAAAAGCAATAAATTGCCCAGTCCTAAGGGACCCCTACTGCCCATTAGGCAAACTAATGAGCTGGGGCAAGGATGATGCTGGGTGTGATTTGCCAAAAACTTGCTGCGGCAATAAGGAATGCAACACTAAAGAAACAGAGGAGAATTGCCCTATAGACTGCACAAAATGTGCAAACGAAAATGATGTATTAAACAGAGATGCTACGGTTGGTTTTGCTAAAAAAGAATGTTGCAGTGCATACCTAGAAGTAGCTGTAACTCCAGCCTATAGTGTATGCGTAAAATGTGGCAATGGCGAATGCGATTATCCTGAAAGTTATGAAACTTGCGCAGAGGACTGCAGCAAACAATGCCCAAAACTGGGTGTTATTGAGTGCGCAAAAGGCGTCCTTATCAGCTCTGGAAAAGACAAAGAGGGTTGCTCATTACCGCCAAGCTGCTGCGGCAACGGCGAATGCGACACAAAGGAAAATTTCAACAGCTGCCCAAAAGACTGCAAAGAAGGGAATGTGCGATTAACAAAGGTTTGGACTGACTCAAAAACATACAGAAGCGGGGAAAAAATAAAAGTCTACGCAACAGTGATGGAATCGGACGGAACAACTGTCACTCCAAGCGAAGGCGCAAAAGTCAGCTTTGACATCGTCGCGGTAAACGGGTTAGCTATCCCTGGATTTGGAAGCCAACTAATGACCTTCAGCTCAACAGAAAGATACTACACTGGAACTAGCTATGTTCCAAAAAGAAACCCTGTAAAAGTTACCGTCACTGTTTATTACGGAAAAGACACTATAAGAAAGCACACAGAAGTCATAAGGGTAACTGATATACCTGAAGAAGAAAAGGCTAAAGAAGAAAAAGAAACCGAAAAAGAAAAACGCGAGTGCGAAAAAAAAGACGGCTACTGCACAGAAATAAGCGAATGCAAAGAAGGATACGCCTTAAGTGAAAGGCTCGGATGCGAAGATAAAGATAACTGCTGCTTGCCAAAAGAAACTGAAGAGGAACGCGAACCCTCAACACCAACTGGGGCTTGTGAGGGATGTAAGAAAGAAGACAGCTGCCTGCCCTACGGGACAAGAGTAGTAGAAGAAAGCATACCCACATACTGCGGCCTGACAAAAACCTTAACGCCGCAAGTTGAAGAGGGAAGCATTTGCCAAAACAATTACGAATGCAAAACAAACGAATGCAGCAACGGCACATGCATAAGCACATACGGCTTGTTAGCAAAAATTATGCAGTGGCTAAAAAGCATATTCGGCTAAACTAATTTCTTTTTTTTATATTTTTTTCTTTTCTAAAATTTTTTTTTAAAGAAGTTGAGATTAAAAAAAACTTAAGATATAACTTTTGCTGTTTTATAAGCCTCTTTCATATCCATTTTACCGATTGGTATTGACGAAATTTGGTTCTTTGCTGAAAAGTCCAGTTAATGTTGCAGGCGAAACTAACCCGGCTTCGCAATACCCCACAGCAAATTAAAATATTTCCTGTAGGCTTCAGCAATATCCTTGTTTTTTATAAGAATAGCTAACAACGGTTCAGTCCAATGAATAATCGCAACTTTATCCGAATAAATATTCGTCGCTATAGGGCTATGGTATTTTGGGGGCAAATACCTTATCTCGCTGAACGGCACGGTTATGCCTTCCTTTCTTTGAGCGTAAATTATCTTAAGCTTTACCTTTCTGCGTATCCTTTCTTTGGTGTATCGCGGAAAAAAATATTTTATCATCTCAGAAGCATTTAAGGCACCACCAAACACCAGCACCTCTTTCCGCTCATTAAGTTGGTCCTCAAATATTGTCTTTAACCCTTCCCTGCCCTTGTAAAACATCGTTTCTTGCTTCTCCTTCACCGAATTAAACTTTGATTCCATTTCAGGCATTATTCCCTCAATAACCTGCTTTTTTTCCTCAGCCAATTCTAATATTCTTTTAGGATCTGTGGGGAGATAATACCGCTTATTATTCAATTTGATAAAAGAAACCAGCCCTTTTTTTATTAGCCGCTCTAAGGCATCATAAACTGACCTTCTGTGGATGCCTGTTCTCCTAGAGATATTTCCTGCTTGCGCCTGGCCCAAATCTAATAGGTTTATGTAAATCTCCGCTTCTACTCTTGTCAGGCCGACAACCTCTAATTTTCTTGTTTCCATATTTGTGGTGAACTTCATCACCTCAAAAGCTTAAATAATATATAAGCTTTTGCCTACATAACCTAACAGGGGGAAAATATGGGCTATAAAGAAGATTACAACGAAAAAAAGGCGAAGATAGAATCGCTCCAAGAAAAAAAGAAAATAATAGATGCAGGGCAAAAAGCAGAGATAAAAAGCCTCGAGTCGCTAATAGGAGACCAAAAGGAAGAACTTCAGAATCTCATAAAGGAGAACAAGCTTATTGTATGCGATAGATGCAATGAGCCTTATGAAAAAAGTGATGCCAAAAAAGAAGTAGTATATGAATTGGTAAAATACACAGTTCACTATCCTGCCCCAGATTACGACACAGTTGAAAAGTGCGGCGAAACCGTCTCTGAATATGAAATTTTGTATTGCCCTAAATGCGATAAAAAATTATCAGAAGAATTGAAAGCGAAACATCCTCTCCGCATAAAAAAGAAAGAGTCTTAGGCTAATTTTTACACAAAAAAATGGAGGAAAAAAGGAAATGGAAAAAACAAAAGAAGATGGGGAACATTTTTGCCAAACCTGCAAAAAAGGATACCAAAAATCAGACTTAGAAAAAACCGTGGCGATTGAGCTACAAGCTATAGAACAAGAAGTGGGTTACGCCTGGGGAATTGAATGGGTAAATGAAAAACGCCATACCTACCCAAAAACAGTGAATGAAACAACAACTTACAACTGTCCAAAATGCAAAGAAGAATTGTACAAAGAGAAAGGCGAAGAATATGCGCTTCACGTTGACGTAAAAAAAGAGCCATATAGGGAATTATAAAATGAAAGAAATCAAATGGGATGAAGGTAAAAAAACATACGAAACGATCAATGGAAATAAAATAAAAAACAGTATTATACCTATAGGTGGACTTGAGCGTATAACAATATACGAGAAAGAAAAAATAACAACAAAAATAGAAGAATTAGCAAAAAAATATCAAACAAAACCAAACTATTATGAGGTTATTTTTGCAGCAACTGAAGGCAACACAATTGATCCATACGCATTAATAAGCTCTATTTACGCAATAAAATTTTTCATAGACCCAGAAAACGCAGAAGTTATACCAGCTTATTTTTGCCCAAAATGTAACACGGAACTAACAAAGGAAAAGACAAAATCTTATAAATTAAAGGTTAATGTTGAGAAAGAGGAAAATTAAAAAATGGAAGAACAAATTGAATTCGGAAAACCATTCACGCCAATGAAACCGCTGTATGCGGACAAAGAGCTAAAAGAAGTCTTGGAAGATCACGGCGGAAAAACAAACGCAGAAATAAAAGAAGACGGCTACAGATGCGTCGCACATGTAGACAAAGATGTTATGGAACTATTCACCTACAACCAAAATGAGTACATACTGGCATGCTACCCAGAAATAACGGAGTCGTTAAAAAAATTGAAGCTGGAAAAAACAATAATCGACTGCGAACTAAAAGGCACATCCACCGGATTCGCAGGATTCCAGGAAATTAAAAAAAGATTCAAAGCAAAACTAGGCCAAAAAGGGATAGAAGATTACCTAAAAAGCGGAAAAATCAAAGAAATACCCCTCGAACTCGTCGTTTTCGACACGTTAATGCATAAAGGAAAAGGCATCAGCCAACTGCCATTAGAAGAAAGAAGGCGACTGACAGAAACCTTCCATGAAAAAAACATAAGCCCCTCAAAAAGGCTCATAATTAGCAGTGCAGAGGATTTGCAAAAACTTTACCAAACCAAGGTTGTAGAAGAAAAAAATGAGGGCTTAGTATTAAAAGACTTAAAGTCTCCCCACCGAATAAACAAAAAAACAAAGGAATGGATAAAAGTCAAACGATTCGAAACGCTGGACTTAATAATCGTGGGGCTTTACCAACATGCAGACTATGAAGAAGAACAAAAGCTGCCATTCTACGGTGCCCTCTGCGGAACTTATAACGAAAAAACAGGGTTATACGAAACAATCGGCAAAGTAAGCTTATCAAGAAAAGACGAAGAAACCGATACGCCTTTTGCAATAGAAATCCAAAAAAGAATAAAAAAGTTTAGGAAAACCTGCCCAAACAACGTGGCTGTATCACCAAAAATTGAAAGCGAAAAGTTTGCAGACAAAAAACCAACCTTATACATAAACCCCGAAGACTCCGTTGTATTAGAGATCAAAGCAATGAACCTGCAACTAAGCGACAACTGGCAGACTTGCGGATTAAAAGACGGCAAAGCTTACTCAATGCGGATTGCGTGGGTAAAAAACATTCGGGAAGACAAAAACCACCTACATGTTTCCACAACAAGCTTGGTTGAAACACTTTACAAACAACAGGGAGAAATTGAAGAATGAAACAAAAAATAATCGAACTGCTAAAAAGCACAAAAAGAAAAGGGATTGACGGATTAATAGAATGGATGGAAGAAAATGAGTACTTCACTGGGCCTGCATCTTCAAAGCCAGAATATCACGGCGCACACGAAGGCGGCCTGATGGAGCACAGCTATAACGTTTACGAATTATTCAAAGAAAAAAACGAAAGGCTCAAGCTTGGGCTCGAAGAAGACAGCATCATCATAACAGGATTGCTGCATGACCTCTGCAAATGCGGCATCTACAAAAAGAACGTCCTAAAGGGGGGCAAGGTTTCCGAGAGCCAGCCATACAAAGTAGAAGACTCATTCCCGTTGGGCCACGGAGAAAAATCTGTAGCAATCATCGGCCAGCACATAAAACTTAGCAACACCGAATCTTTGCTAATAAGGTGGCACATGCTTACCTACGACAAAGAATGGGAAAACTACGAAACAAAAGTCGAGGAAGCCGCGCCAGCAATCTACGCATTCCACTGCGCAGACTACGAATCAACAAAATACTTAGAAAAAAGAAAAAAATAGAAAA
>JACQSW010000033.1 GCA_016211095.1 Candidatus Woesearchaeota archaeon
GATAATAGTTGGATACAAACAATTCCACACAGAAAAGGCCACGACTTCAGATACGCTTTAAACACGGAAAAAATTAAAAAGCTTGGCTGGAAACCTGAAGTCAGCTTTGAAGAAGGAATGGGAAAAACAATAGAATGGTACAAGGAGAATAAAGGATGGTGGGAGCCATTAAAGAACAAAAAAAAGTTTTAGTGATAGGAGCCACAGGCTTGCTAGGGCAAACAGTATACGCTCACTTTTTGCAAAAAGGATATGACGTGCAAGGCACGCATAATGAGCAAAAAAAAGAGGGGATGCAATACTTAGACCTAAGAGGGGAACGGTTCACCGCAGAAGTTATCCGCTCAATAAATCCTGCCATAATAATTAATTGTGCCGCACTATCTAATGTTGACTTAGCGGAAAAAGAAAAAAAGCTTGCTTACCAAATAAACGTTAAAGGTGTAGAAAACATAGTGAAAGAATGCGAGCAAAGAAAAATAATCCATATCTCTACTGATTACGTTTTTGATGGAAAAAAAGGAAACTACCAAGAAGGGTATTATACCAACCCACTGAATTATTACGGGCAAACCAAACTTATGGCAGAAAACATGATAAGGCTAACATCAGACAACTACATAATTGCAAGAGTTGCCGTCCTTTACGGATTTGGAAGAAAAAACTTTGTCACAGAAACAACCAAAAAGCTGGAAAACAGAGAAGAGATTATTGTTGTAAAGCAAAAAATCAGCCCAACATTCACACCGGACATAGCACAAGCATTAGAGCAGCTAATAAGCTTGGAGGCAAAAGGAACATTCCACATAACAGGAGATTCACAAATAACAAGAAAAAAGATGGTTGAAATAATAGCAGAAGAACTAAAAATAAAACCAAACATAAAGCTCTTGGACAGCCATCCGAATTGGGTTGCGCAACGGCCAAAAAATACTTCGCTAAATACGGAAAGAATAAAATCGTTAGGACTCAAAATGGGCACATTCCAAGAAGGCATAAAAAAAATGAGGGAGGCGACAAAATGAAAGGAGTTTTGCTTGCAGGCGGGCAGGGCACAAGGCTGAGGCCGCTAACTAAGGTGACAAACAAGCACTTATTAGCTGTTGCTGGGAGACCAATGATAGAATACCCCCTTCAAACCTTAAAAAATGCTGGCTTAAAAAAAATTTTAGTCGTAACAGGCGTTGAGCACATGGGGGCTATTGTTAACTACATCGAAGACGGAAGCGATTTCGGATTAGACATCACTTATAGGGTCCAAAAAAAGGCGGGAGGAATCGCGGAAGCTCTCGGATTAGCTAAAGATTTTGCTGGGTCAGAGCCTCTTGTTGTAATTTTAGGGGACAATTACTTTGAAGACAATATAGTTGGTGCTGTTAAGAGTTTTAAGAATGGGGCAAAAATATTCTTGAAAGAAGTCGTAGACCCTGAAAGGTTCGGCGTTGCCAAACTGGACGGAAAAAAAGTTGTTGATATCGAGGAGAAGCCAAAAAAACCTAAAAGCAACTTAGCAGTCACAGGCTTATACATTTTTGACAACAAGATATTTGATATAATAAAAAACTTGAAGCCGTCTGCCAGGGGAGAATTAGAAATAACTGACGTTAATAATGCATATCTTAAGCTTGGTGAGATGACTTACGAAATCTTAAAGGGCTATTGGAGTGATATGGGCCAATTTGAATCCTTGAGGAAAACAGAGAAGCACATCCTTGAAAGATTAAAAGTAGCTTAAGGCATGTTTTTTTATTTCTTCCGCTAATTCCTTATTTTGATTTATCACCACGATCACTTTGCCTTTTTTCTTCAAAACATGATTCACGAACTCCTTAGGGTTTAGGTCTTCCACTTTTTTTGTTTTTTTAAAAAAATGGTCCATGTTCTCTTTTAGTTCCTTGCTTATCACGTTTTGTATGATAATATCGCCGTAGATTGTGTGGTCTTTGAAGGCGGCGTTTTTTTTGTAAACCACATTCATCCCAAGCTTTTTTTTGAATTTTCCCCCAGCCTTGTCTAATGGGGTGTTATTTGAGCATATGCAATAAAATTTTTTATTTTTCGCGTTATATGCGTATTCTTTTTCTGGGTAGAGAAGATTCCACCAATGATGGCTGTAGACTAAGCAAACCGCTTCTCCCTCATTGAGCTTGGCATAATAGTAGTCGTGTAATGTTTTGCAGTATCTGTCCATGTCATAAATATTTTCGAAGGTCAAGGTTGTTACGCTGCCCTCCCTCTTTATGTCTTCTGCCCCATGAATAAGGCATCCTTCTTCATTTAGGAGTTTTGAACTCGCTTTCTCTGCGAATTGCCTAAGTTGGGTTATCCATTCGTAGTTTAACCGGTAATCTTTTTCTTTTTTTGACAAAACCTTGTCTTCCCTTAGTTGGTTGGTTGCCTTATTGACGGCGTGAAAAGTTACGTTTAGGCCCCGCTTTTTTGTCTCCCTATATAACTGCATTTTGGTAAGGGGGTACTTTTCTGTCAGGATTGTTATGACGTAGTCTTTAGTGTTTTTTTCCTGTAAGCCGGGGATTGTTAGGCTGTAAAC
>JACQSW010000010.1 GCA_016211095.1 Candidatus Woesearchaeota archaeon
AATAATAACAATTCATTTAATAAGCAAGCTAAAAGAAATTGCCCCCATTATTTTTTTCCCCGCTATTAAGGAATCAAGCCCCGCATTAGCTTATACATAAAACCTAAAAAAAACTAATATTAATTTTTTTGCTTAGGATAGTTTCGCTACAAAATGTTCGCCTTTATCTAACCAGTTAAGGTTGTATCATCAAAAAAATTGTAATATACAAACGAAGTTTGGATAAAAGACATGATAATCAGAAAATTTGATGAAAAAGATAGGGATGGCGTGTTAAAGCTTATAAGCCAAACGTTGTATGAGATTTTTAAGGTTAAACCAAAAAAGGTTGATATTGACAAAGTGCTTCTCAAAAAAGGCGGAATTTTTTATATTGTCGAAGATAATGGAAAGATAATCGGCACAATTGGCATAAAGAAACATAAAAGTGAAGTTGCGAGATTAAAGAAAATGTATCTCAAAAAGTCTTATCGCGGTCGGGGTTTGGCGCAAAAAATGTACAGCAAGGCCCAATCCTTTGCAAAGAAAAAAGGATACAAAAAAATAATCCTTTCAACTACGCCGCAAATGAAAGCTGCAATCAAATTTTATCAAAAAATGGGTTTTGTAAAATATAGGGTGAATAAGCGCCTTAACCAAATCTTTTTCTCAAAAAATATCTATCTCCACGTTAAGAATCCGCCTTCTAAAATGCTAAAATTTATAAAGTAAAAGCAGAATAATACAAAAATTGGGGGGATTTTTGAAAGATGGGAATTATAGAAGATTACATTTTAACAAGAGAGAGTTTAGCAAGCATAATTGATCATACTCTTCTTAAGCAGGACGCAACAGAAGATCAGATAAGGGGTCTTTGCAAGGAAGCCAAAAAATATGGTTTTGGGGCAGTCTGCATAAACCAAGGCTACATAAAAATTGCGAAACAAGAACTAAAAAATTCTAAAGTAAAAATATGCACCGTAGTCGGTTTTCCGCTAGGCGCATCAGTAGCGAAAGCAGAAGAAACAAAAAAAAGCATCAACCTGGGGGCAAGCGAGATAGATATGGTGATTAATGTCGGCTACCTGAAAAGCGGAAAATACAAGCAAGTGAAAGATGATATAAAAAATGTCGTTGGGGCAGCGCAAAACAAGGTTGTAAAGGTGATAATAGAAACCTGCCTTCTCACAAAAAACCAGATAATCACCGCCTGCGAACTATCTAAGGAAGCGGGAGCGGATTACGTGAAAACTTCCACCGGATTCAGCAGCGAAGGAGCCACAATCAAAAACGTTACGCTAATGCGGGAAATTGTTGGCGACGAAATAGGTGTAAAGGCGGCAGGCGGCATAAAGGACTTAGAAACTGCCCTCGGAATGATCAAGGCTGGAACAGAAGGAAAAAAAGAGCTATTACGCCTGTTCAGGATAGGTACGAGTAGCGGCGTAAAAATTATTGGAGAACTAAAAAAATGAAGATATTATGCACAGGCATATCCGGCGTTGGAAAGCCTGAACACATCGAAAAAGTTATACAGTTCAGCGAAGAACGTGGCAAAAAAGTTTTCTACAGATCAGTAGGGGATGTTGTGCAAGAAAAAATAAAAAAATCAAGGATTTACAGCAAGCACGAAAATATACTTAACAGGGAGACGGACTTTTTAGCGTTAGCAGCTGGATGGGCTCTTGAATCAATTGCTTCCGAAATCAGGGATGGCAAACACCAAAACGCGATAATCTCAACCCATGCAGGATTCTTGTGGGAAGAAACTTGGCAAGACTCATCAAACTCTTACCACATAGACAACATAGACCCTGACGTCTTCGTAACGCTGATAGATGATACTGAACGGATAAAGAATATCCTTACAAAAAACAGGCAGTGGAAACACCAAAACTTAACAATAAAAGATCTGCTTTTATGGCAGGATAAAGAGGTTGAAACAACAAATAAGTGGGCAAAAGAAAGGTACAAAGACCATTTAGTCATAGCCCGCGATCAGCCGCCAGAAACGATGTACAAACTGCTGTTTGGCCCGAAAGACTTGCTTAAAGTTTATGCGAGTTACCCGATGACTCACTTGCAGGATGAGGAGTCAAAACAGCAAATAAGGACTTGGATAGATTTCATGAGGGAGTACGCATTGGTGCTTGACCCTGGTTGCGTTGACATCGGAAAAGCGCCTTCAAGGATTGTTGAAAAGCACACTGTCAAAAGAGATTTGCAATATCTTATCGAGTCTGTTGACATGACTATCGCTTTTTATCCGAAAGCGGTTAGCTCAGCTGGCGTGGAGAGAGAATTGATCCATACAAAGAAAGGTTCTCGGGATGTCATCCTTATTTACCCATCTACTGATTTGAGCCCGTTCAAGCTTGACCCTGTAACGATAGAGCATTTCACTGACATCGAAAAGTTCTACGATTACATGAAGAAGGCGTATAAGCCGCTAAAAATCTAAAAATTTTCGTTAAGAGGGAAAAAAAATTTTGCAAGTTTTAAAGATGAACGCCTCAATTTAGTGTGGAGGATCATTTGAGGTGTAATTCTATAATGTTTAGGTCGTGGAGTTTGTGTGTTCGGCCAACTTTTTGCCCGCCAAACTTCGCTCCCTCGCCCCAAACCCTGGCGAATTTAAATTTTTTGATAAAGTCTTTGTGGATTATTTTTGCCAAATCCTCAACTGTGTTTCCTTTTTTTAGGGGGACTGGCGGCCAATCTTTCTCTTTGCCCACCATCTTTGTAAAAACCCTAATAAGCCCAAGCTTTTTCCAAATCGCATCTTTTAAGCTCTCAATTCCCTTGCCGGTTAACGCGGAAATCCCCTCTTTGCCTGACAGGTCCGCTTTGTTGTAGACGATTATGTAAGGCATGTAAACTATGCCTTCGTTTAAGGCTTCTGCGAATTCTTCAAGGGTGGTGTAATCATAAAAATCTATGACTGCATTATGTATTCCATTCTCTCTTAGGAGTTTGTATATTTCTTCGTCTTCTGCCCTCATGAATTTTCTTCCAGTAAATGTTATGCCGCCCGTGCCGCTCCTCTTTATCCTTATTGAAGGTTTTTTTTCATCAAGCTTTATTTGCGCTTTCTCGCATTCTGCCCCTAACAGCCTTAATTGTTCGCCAACATTTTTCGTTGAGTCTATTATAAAAACAATCAGGTTCGTGTTTCGTATTAGGCTAAAAAATGCGGGACCATTGCCCTTGTATGCGTAACCCTCATAAATTGGAGGCATCTCAATGACTTGAATCTTAATGCCCCCATAATCCATTATCCCAACCTCAAGTTTTGTGGTTGTGTACTCGTAACTTGCAACCTCAGGTTTGGCATTGGTTAATTTTGACAGGAGCAAGGATTTGCCGGCATTCGTAACTGAAAGCAAAACTACTTGCGCCGCCCCCTCCTTCTTGATAGAAATGGAAGGGCCCTTGCCCGTCTGTTTCCCCTCTTTTTCCAGAGACGCCCTAAACTTTGCAAGCCTCTGCTTTATCTCAGCCCTTAAAGATTCTGCACCCTTATGGGTGGGCGCAGTTTTAAGCATCTCTTCCAAAGCAGCAATCTTCTCAGCAGTAGTCTGCGCTAGATAATACTTCTTTTCCGCAATAAAATATTCTGGCTTGGCATTAATTGGCATTATTCAAGAAAAAAAAGGTTACGGCGACTATTTAAAAATTTTGAAATTGAAAAAAAAAGAGTTTACTCATTTTTTAGTTCAAAGCTGTTGCCAAATCCATCGATGACCTTTACTTGCATTTTTATTTTGTCTAAGGTTTTTTGGTTTGGCGAGTAAATTTTTTGTTTCTTTCAAAGTAAGATAGCAATTCATTAACAACAGATTCATCACTAGCAACGACTTCTAGCTTCTTTTCCTCAACAGGCTTTTCTGGTGTTCCGAATAC
>JACQSW010000038.1 GCA_016211095.1 Candidatus Woesearchaeota archaeon
GGGTTGTTGATTTGGAGAATTTGGAAGCTTACTTTGGCAAAGCAAAGTATCCCGATGGGACTTTGGGTAATTTTCACACATTCGAAAGTAGGAATCCTAATCAAGCGCAGGGCCTTTTGCTCTTCCTCGGCAGCGGAGACAGTCTTATTGGCAGCGACTACCTCAGCAGCCTTGGTCGTTCGGTTGGAGTAAGCGCCGGAGGCGCCTAAAAAAATGGGACTAGAAAATGTTTTCGGAACACCAGAAAAACCTATTGAAGAAAAAAAGTTAGAAACAATAACGAGTGAAGAATCCATTCTCCAAGATTGGCAAAGCTACTACGACAAAACAAAACCCCTCGCCGAGGGTGTAAGTTTTGATAACATAAGGGGCTACCTGGCTGAAACTAAAAATTTTTTAAAAAGCTTCAAAATAAAACCAGAGGCAATTTCAAAATTCAACGAGAAAATTAGTCTCAAAAATGAGACGCGTGCAGCCAGCTTTTATTTTGGCGCCCTCCTTTCAGCTTTGATACAAACAAGTTACCAACAAGGGTTCAACAATTTCCTATTTAACAATATCGAGGCAAACGCTTTCGGATACTATTTAGAAGGGCAAAAAAATAAAAAAATTAAGATAACAGCAAAATTTATTGGAAGCGACTACCTGCTAAGTGGCGGTAAGGATTGTTTCTTAAAGGCAGAAACAATTTACGGAATTCATGCAGTTAACTATGCAGAAAGATGTTTTTTAAATGCAACAATTATCCACAGTAGTGGCGCTTTTTCTGGCACTGCCAAATCATATTTAAAAGCCCATGCCCTTTCAGGGATGGACATATTTTGGTGCGCAAAAAGATGTATTGCAGAGATAGAGGCATACGAAGGCCATTTTTTTGGATGCAGCATGGAAAATTGTAAAATCTACTCAGCAAGCAATGAAACATTAACTAAACTTAGAAACCAATCAGGGGCGGTAACAAATACGTTCCGAATTAAAAAATTTGAGGGGGAAGTAAATAATGCTTAGAAGAGACTTTTTGAAAATTCTGGGAATAGGCAGCATATTCTTTGCCGCTCCTTCCTTGGTGTTGGGTAAATCTTCAAGCCTTTACTTAACAATTGATGATGGCCCTTCGGTTGGAATGGCAAATATTTTAAAAGAGTTAAAAAAGTATGATGCTAAAGCAACTTTTTTCATAATTGGCCAACAAATAAATGGGAAGGGCAGGGATTTGTGTTTGCAGGCCTTAGGTGAAGGCCATAGGTTTGGCAATCATACTTACTCCCACATTTCGTGTTCAAGGGTAAGCTTAGAGAGATGTTTAGATGAGATTCAAAAAACAGATGGCTTGCTAAACTCAATTTATTCTGAGGCAAAAAAACCTTTTGAAAAAAAGCTTTTTAGGTTTCCTTACGGTGATTCTGGCGGAGAAAATAAAGCAAACCTCGGAGATTTTTTTAAGAAATGGGGTTATTCTGTTTATCTTTGGGATGTTGACAGCCGCGATTGGGAGATGGGAAAGAAAGAAGCCCCGGTTGGTGTTGAAGCTGTTTTGGGGAATATTTATCGGGCTAGGCCTGGTGATGTTGTTTTGCTTCACGACAGGGAAAAGACGGCAAGGCTGGTTGTTCCGAGGGTGCTGGATTATTTTTCTCGCCGGGGATACCGATTTGATGCGCTCTAATTTTTTATTCTTTTTAAAGTAGTATAAGTTTAACACTACTTTTTAGTAGAAAAGTTTATATATAGGTTTGCCCCAATAGATACAGAAGAAAAGGGGTGCAGGAGAAATGAAATGCGAAAAAACCCATACGTCTTCACAAAAGACGAATACATTTTTCTTCACCAGCGATTTCTAAAAACCGAAGAAGAAGACACAAAGCTATTCAAGCGGATAAAGGCAAAGAGGGGAGTCGGCCTCGACAGGTCAGAAATAAAATACATAAAAAATCGGTTTACCAAGTGGAGAGGGGAAAACCCGCATCCATTCTATCCGCAAGCAAAGTTTTACTGAATAGGCTAATGTGCTTTTGAAGGGGGATTTATGCTTTTTTATTTATTTTGTGCAAATTCAATAAAAAATAATATGTTACCATTTTATATTTACTACAAAACGAAATGTTTATATATTGATTGTTTTTACAAAAAAGTTATAAAATAATACTTAAGGGGATGATTAAAAAAATGGAACTAACAGAAGAAAAAAACAAACAATACCTACAAGACTTAGCAAAAAAACTAGAATCAATACACACAGAACTTGCAGGCATAATAAAAACAGAAGCAGAATACCAACAAGCAAAAGCACAACACACAGTAAACCTCGGAACATTCATCGCACCAAGCGGCCTGCCATCAGCGCCATCACTAAAAGCAGACATAAAAACACTGCACCAAATCTCAAAAGACTACTTAAAAAAATCAGAAAGGGCAGTAGAAAAACTCAAAGCCGGAGAATTCAGCGAAGCAGACGAAAAAACACTCAACATTGGCATGATATACGTTCCAACACAAACACTAGAAACATTCCTGCAACCAACAATCATAAACCACCAAGGGCAGAGACCAGAGCTAGTCTACAGGGAATTAAAGGAAACCAACGGGTGGTTTGAGCTAACAGAGCAATTCAAAACAATCAACCCAGACACAGACATACAAGAATTAACAATAAAAATGGTCCACAGCTGGGACGAAATAGCAATACTTGGGGCAAGCGTCGGCGGAGCAATACTCTTAAGCCCGCTCATATTACTTGCCTACCCTGCGTATGCCTTAGGATTCAAATACCCGCGGGAAGGGAAAAAAAGCTTCCTCCCAAGAGAAGTTTTCAAGCTGGTAAAAGGGGCAATATCCAACAGGAAAGAAAAGAAAAAAGGCATACAAATAATTGACGCGAGCACAAGAACAACAAAATTCAAATTCTTGCACCCATCCTTCAACGACTTCGTAGAAGAGCCATTATTAGTCTACCAAAGAGAAGATGGAGAGATAAGGACATGCGGCGGAAGCGGCGGGCTAGAAAGAGCAATATGCGAAGCTAACGAAACAAACAAAGGGATCATTGCAACAATAAGCGCATCCTACACAGGGAAAGAAGTTGACAGGCTATCCGCAAAATGGGCTAAACAAGCCACAGAAAAAACAAAAAAAATAGCAAACTTCATCGCTTCACTGCAAACAAAAAACCCGATCAAGGGAGAAATAAGAAACGAGGTGCTTGAATTAAGCCAAGAAGAAAAAGAAGAGATAAAAAAGATAATGCTGGAAGCAATCGGCACAATATCCATGATAGAAACTCCAGAAAAAGCGTTCGTTGACAAATACGGGGCAGTCTACCCAAACCCAACATTCTGGGTGGCAATGGCAGGGGGAGAAACCTCCAAAGACTTATGCAGCAAGATAGTTGACGTGATGTTAGGCAAAGAAGAGCCACTCACATACTTCTTAGACAAACCGGAACTGCTAACCGAACTCAGCAATGGCCAACTAATCAAGGCACCCGCGCTAAACAACCTTGGCATGGGGGCATTCATCATAAATAAAAAACAGTTCGAACTTAAAGAGCCAACAGAGTTACGCGCTAGGCTTGGAATCACAACAAAGCCAAAGCTGCAAGAAACTATCAATAGTTTTGCAAGCTTAAGCAAACAAACAAAATACCAGCCAACAGTCTTTGGCGGCGTAACAGCATTCACAACAGACTCACTCAACGGAAAAAGTATACATGGACGAATTGGAGAGATGCTAAGCCAATACTCAGAAATCAATCAAGCAGTTATAGCTCTCGACCAAAAAGTGAAAGTTGGGGACATAAGCCAAAAAATGATGAAAGAAGCAACACAAAAAATACGCGAGCACCAAAAAGAATTCGTTGAAAAATACGGCAAAATAGGGGAAGAAACAGCCAAAAAAATTGTTGAAATATTAAAATCGATAAAAGAATAAAAATTTCGGAGGAAAAAAAATATGGGCATAGAAGAACAAATTGGAGACGCAGCAAAAAGCGCAGTTGGCAGCGTAAAACAAAATTATTCCAACTTTAAAAGCACAACAGACGTAAGGACCTTATCAAAGAGGCTTGTGGAATCCGGAAAGGGGCTGGCAAAGCTTCAAAGCGACTGGAATGAAGAGCTAGACGGCGGAAAACTGAAAAGCTGGCTAAAAAAACCGAGAGACATAATCTACGGCTTAGCTGAAAAACTGCCGGGAAGAGCAGGGGAACACTTCCGGGAAGAAGCGGAAAAACTGAAAGACCCATTCACAAGAATAGAAGAGGAATGCAAAAGCTACCTTAACGACATAGAGTCAATGATAGTTGAAGTTGGGCAAGTTGTTGAGATGAAAAAGCAGGAAATGGGTGAATCAAAGCAAACCCTTGAAGCGCTCAAAGAAGAAAACTGGGACCTAAGAACAATAAGGGGATACCTAATCGAGCGGTCAGGAATAAGCCTTGACGAGTCAATGAAGACCATTTTTGAATATGCAGACGAGCAGCTAACCCCAGCAGACGTAGAAAGAAAGCGTGGGCAAATGATTAGCTTGCTAGAAACAAACTTGAGAGTCCAAGAAGAAAGCCTAAAACTATTAGGCGTTGTGGCTAGGCAGGGCGCAGAAACTTACGAAAAAGCAGCAATGCAATACCACGGATTCAAAAGCAACGCGCAACAACTGCAAACATTCAGGGACGCAGCAATGGACCTAGCAGGAACAAACGTTGTAGCATTAGACATGAAAGAGATGTTCAGCCAGTACCTTGATGGATGCACAAAAGTTGCTGAAACAGCGATAGACGCATTCGCCGTGATAGACAAAAACATGGTCGCAAGCGAAGAGACAGTGGCAAAAATAAAAGCAGCAAAGGAAAGGCTGGAAACAAAGCTAAACGCGGCAGTCTCAGGGCAAAAAGTCACTGCAACCCCAGTAAAAACTAACAGGGTAAAAGTCTAAAAAAAATTTTATCTTTTTTTTTAACTTAAAATTTTTTTTGTAGGGAGGCAATAAAAAAATGGGAAAAGATGATTCACTAAAAGGGCTATTCAACTTAGGAAAAGGAGAGAAACTAGAGAGAGAAGAAGATGTTTCTGGAGTTGGCGGTTTTGGCGCAGTAACCAAAAGATTAGAAGAGCGAAAGAAAAATCCGCAGCCTTACGAAACAGAGATAAAAAAAGAAGAAGTGGAAGAGCAAAGCCTGGAAGAAGAAGTAGTAGAAGGATTCCTCGGAATGAAGGTTGTCAACATAAAAGAAGTCCTTACAGGCAATCATTTTCTCCAAACAAAAGAAAATACAATTGCAACCGCAATAGCTGAGAGCAACGGCGAAGAATTCTTCGTCGGAATATACCCTGGAATTGATCACGAAAAAATCATGCCTGGAGACAAAGCGTTGTACGATGACGAAAAGAAGTACGTGTGCAGGATAATTGAAACCTTTAAGCCCTCAAAAATCCCTCAAATAACATTTGATGATATCGGCGGATTAGAAGAGCAAAAAGAAGCCCTCAAATCCTTGTTAGAATATTTTGACCCTAAGGCTAGGGAGCGGTTTGCCAAGCTTAAAAGAAAATTCAGGAACGGCGGATTACTCTTTGGGCCGCCAGGAACTGGAAAGACTATGCTGGCAGAGGCAGCTGCAAACTACGCAAGAGTGCCATTCTTTTTTGTTAACACCCCTGAGGTGTTCAAAGAATATTTAGGCTCAACCGTGAACACGCTAAAAAGCCTGCACTCAGCAGCGAAGAAGGAAGCCAAAAAAAGCGGCGGAGCAATACTTTACTTTGACGAAGTCACCAGGCTAGCATCAGAAAGGGACTATAGTGGTGGAGGCGGAGCTGAAAAGGAGGTTGCCGGGGCAACAGAAGAATTCCAAGCCCTAATGAACGGAACAGACGAGGTTAAGCCGGAAGACGGCTTAGTGCTGACATTAGCATCTACAAACCTTGCACACATATTTGATCCGGCAATGCTGAGAAGGTTTAGCAAGCACATAAAGGTGCCGACGCCAGACTTGTCTACAAAAAGGAAGATATTCCAAGTCAAACTAGCAAAAGTGCCTAACCGGGACATCTCAATAGAAGAGCTGGTAAACAGCTTAGAAGACATCAACACATCAGCTACCGGCGCAGACATAGAGCTAGTTACTGAAGAAGCGAAGGTTAAGGCTGACAAAATGGGAAGAAGCTACCTAACGATGCAAGACTACGCTGCAGCACTAACCGACTACTCAACAAGGGTGGATGTCGTGCTAAAAAGGGGCAGGTAAGCAAAAAAATTTTTGGTGCCGCACCCATGACAACAAAAAAAATTTTTTATTCATTAGCCAGCTGCGCAGCTTTAGCGACGTTAACAGCTAGCGACGCAACTGGAAAGATAATAGATTTTGACTCTGCTGAAATGCAGTTGAAATTCGCTGCTGACGATGGAAAGATAACCATCCAAGAAATAGTTGGCCTAAGGGACTTGTACAAGCTGCCTAAAGACCGCGAAACTGCTGTTGCTTCTAAACAAGAATTAAAATCCAAAGTTATAGAGGGCCTTAACAAAGATTATGCTGCGCTAGAAAAAGAAAAGGAAACAGCAAGAGACGGCACTTATACAAATTTGTTAAATGAAGAAAATGGGTTGCTAGAAAAAAAAGTTTTAATCTTTTACCCAAACCTAATTTCAAAAGGCGGCAACATTACCTATATTGGCAACGATTTAATCAAGCCGGAGCTAGAGATGACAGTAAAAAAAATAATATGTACTGCTAATGATAAAGTTCGCCCTTACTGCTCAGAAGACGAATCTTATGCAGTTTTAAAAATCCTTGCACAACAAAACCAGCACACAATAAGCGATTTAGCCACAATTTATCATCTTATGCCAAAGGCGTGGAAGTGCAGCACACAACCCCCAAATGCGGAGAATCAGCTTTCTGAAAAAGCAAAAGAGCTAACAAACAAAATTTTGGGAAGAAAGGCAGCGCTTCAAAGGATTGATGCAGAACTGCAGCAAATGATGGGCAATGGCCTTGATACAGAGCTTTCAAGCCTAATAGAAGAATACCTCCAAATTTACATCAGAAAAGGAAATGATTACAGCGTAGACGGGCTATGCGAAGCAATAAAGAAAGCTCCAAGCTTTTACGGGATGGGGTCTAACGATATGTTCTATTTAAACAGTCTATCAGAGAATCTTGATGGGGCAGGGGCAATAATCCAAGCTGATAATCCTGCCTTAAAAAACCTCTCGGAAAAAATTTCAAAAGCAGCAGGGAAGGAAGTAAAAGTAGAAACGAATAATGATGTAAAACTAAAAAAAGTTGGGGGGCTGAATTGGCAACCCTCCTACGACTCCGTCTTCCTCTTCGGAATTGCGTTTCCCATAATAAGAAATATTGCTATAACCGCATTATTGAGGAGAAAGTCTGCAAAAATTGGGTCTTACGGATTAAGCGCACTAGCGGGGGTGGGTAACGGCTTAGCATTGTCTTCCTTTGATAGCTTACACCCACTTGTTTACCCTATAAGACTATTTGCAACTCCCATTATAATTCAGCCGATAAGAAAAGCGATTTTTGGAGACAAAAACCTTTTGGAAGATTTATAAATTAGATGAAACTTTATTCAAAAATTGGGATTGGAATAGCAGCAACAACGCTAGCTTTAGCTGCGCCTAGCTTGGCACAGAGCAGTGCAACAATTAAAACCCAAATACAAGAAACAGGAAAGATTAACGAATCCGAATTAAGGGTTAAGTATGCGCAAAAATTAGAAGAAATCGCAAAGGACGGCGTAATTCGCTACAAAGAAGCTGTAGAATTATGCGGCGTATTAACCCCCTATTTTTCTGGGGAAATCAAGGATGAAGATGCCCCTAAAGAGGTTCAAAGTCAAGTTATGAGCAGAAGCGAAATGGCCAAAACAATTGAAGAGAAAATCTTCAAAAATTATCCGGGCTTAATCTCAGAAAAAGATGATCAACGAAAAATAAACATAGTTTATCCTTCTAATCAACTATTAAAAGATGAAGAAAAAAAGATACTGACAGATTTAGTAAATAATAATCCAAGCTATACAACTTTAAGCATAATAAAAGAAAAAGATGGTCTTAACATTACAGACTTGGTCCGAATCTACTCTGAATTAAAAGACCGCGAAACAACAGAAACAATACAGCCAGGGGGGCCTATTGTTAATTTTAAAGATTTAAACACAAAAGACATCCGCCTCACCTACTCTTTGCTAAAAGAGTATGCAAACGAAACAGAAGAATACAAACAAAAAATGTCTAAATTCATTGGCTATGGCACTCTCGTAGATGCTGTTGGTGCAGTTGACCGCGGCGTCAAAGACGACTTAATTGATGCTGTGCGTAAACAACTTCAGCAGCAAGTAAACATAAATATTAGCACACGCATGAACGCAATGCACATTCCAAAGAGGGGATGTATCCCTTGGCTGCCATTTTACATAACCATCCCGCTTGGAATCGCCGCACCTATTGGAAGAGTAATATTTATGAAGCGCCTAGCTGGCAGACAGCTTGACCTTTTTGATGTAACCGAAACAACAATAAGTACAGCCCTTGGCTCTTTAGCCTTAGACTCCCTCCATCCGCTCGTTTACCCAACAAGGATTATTGCCCCAATATTTTTTGAGGCTATAAGAAAAGCCACAGGCTGGCGAAGCTAACAAAAAAAATGGATTATAAAACTTTAACAAAAAAAATTGGAAAAACAC
>JACQSW010000039.1 GCA_016211095.1 Candidatus Woesearchaeota archaeon
GAACATATTTATCATTCGTAATGACTTCTAACTTTTTTTCTTCAATAGGTTTTTCTGGTGTTCCAAAAATGTTTTCTAAGCTCATTTTAACTATTTTTTTATCACCAACAAAAAGTAGTGATTTTTTTATAAATGTTTGGATAAGCGTCTTCCATAACGGCATAAAATTAGCCTATATCTTCTTTGACATGTAAACGCCGTCGTCTTTATAGTTAAGCTGCCGGTAATATTCCTTGGCTCCAATGCCTGAAATTACAAGGATTTTTTTGCAGTCGTATTCTTCTTTTGCGATTTTTTCTGCTTCAGAAAGGAGCTCTTTGCCGAATCCTTTGTGCTGGACTGTCGATTCTTGCCCGAGCTGCGCTGCCTTCCCGTATACATGCAGTTCCCTGATTCCGGCGCTTTTTTGGTTTATCTCTTTCCTGAATGGCTTGTAAGGGATTCTTAGTCTGCAGAATCCTATGAGCAAATCATTTTTTTGATCTTCAAGAGAAATGAACGCTTCTGTTCCGCCGCTTGCCTCGTAAAATTTTTTTTGCATTTTTAGCTGGTCAAAGTTTATGTTTTTGTTTCTTGGCTCCCTGCACCTTATGCATCTGCAATTTAATCCCTCTTTCCCCATTTTTTCAAAGATGAGCTGCCGCAAATTTGTTAAGCCGACGCCAGCTGAGGTAACCTTGGTAGGTATGTCCCTCTGTACACGCATTACCCTACAATATTCTGGGATGAACTTTTTTGATGCAATAACTATTTCTGCCGCTTCTTCTGTTGTTAACGGATTAAACTTTTTGTTTTTCCATTCATCATAGAGCTTTGTGCCCTCGATAACCATGCACGGATAAATTTTTAACGCATCCGGCTTGTAATCCTGGTTTGAAAATAATTCTTTAAACATGCCTATGTCTTCTTGCTTTGTTGAGCCGGGCAGGCCGGGCATCATGTGGTACCCTACTTTCAAAAAAGAATCCTTCAATAGCTGAGTGCATTTAACAACGTCATCAACATTGTGCCCTCGGCTAATTTTTTTCAAAACTTCATCGTTAAGGCTTTGCACTCCAACCTCTGCCCTTGTCACGCCAAGCTTGAGCATCTCATTAATCTCTTTTTTTCCAGAGTAGTCTGGCCGCGTTTCGCAGCAAAGCGCAACGCATCTTACCTCGCTGTTTTCGTTGAGCTGCTGCTCAGTTTTTAATGAGCATTCATTTTTGAGCCCCAAAATTTTTTTTTGCAGCTGCACTATTATTTCTGTGTCAGTTGTTTTGTGGGGTAAGCTGAAGAACTGCTTGAATTTAAGAAAATCAATTTTGCCTTCTTTTAGGAATAATTTCCCAAAATCGTTCATGGCTTTGAAGCAGTATTTCACAAAATCTTCTTGGTACTTTTTTTCGAATGATGGGAATGTGCCCCCCATAATTATTAGTTCAACCTTGTTGAAGTTTTGGTTCAGCAGGGCGTATTGCTCTAAACGGTTAAAAACCTGCAGGTAAGGGTCAAAAAAGTTTCTTGCCCCACGCCTCGCAGCTGGCTCCGTCCCTGTGTAGCTTTGTGGTACTTCCCCGAATGTTGATTTTGGGCCGCCAGGGCACATGCTGCACTTTCCGTGAACACAGCTTATCGGCTTGGTCATTACCGCTATCGGCGCAACGCCAGAGAGTGTTCTTCCAGGCTTGCTTTCTAAAAAACTAAAATTTTCCAGCTCATCTTCCCTTAAGCTTAGGAGTATTTGGATGATTGAGGGAAAAATTTTTGGCTTGTGCTGTCTGCAAAGTTTTCTTCTTATATCAAAGACTTGTTCTACTGTTTCAGCTTTCTCTTTTCTTATTTCCCCAATGAGCACTTGGAGGAATTCCTTATCGTCCATAAAGTAAAGCTGAGCCTTTAGCAAGCTTTTTATACTTTTTCTTCTTAGGAGTTAATCATGAAGTTGATGAAGGTTAAGATGAAGTCTGTGCCAGCCCCACTTTGGAAGAGGGTTATGGCGTATATTATTGATTTATTATTGCTTAACCTTGTTGTTGTTCCCCCATTCCAAAAAATCCTAAAAAAAGTAGTTCCTGCATCACCCTCTTTTAAGGAGTCCTACCAATTTTTTTTAAACAACAACGTGGACATGCAAACAATACTCTTAGCAGCATTCGGCCTCGTTTTTTTTAGCTTGCTCTACTGGGTCCTGCTAGAATACAAGCTGGGCCAGACTGTTGGAAAAATTGTGATGAACATTTATGTGAAAACAAAAGGCAAAGAACAGATGATAACTCCAGGCCAAAGCTTTTTGAGGAACCTGCCAAAAATATCCTCAATCTTTATAGCATTAGACACAGCTTACATGCTTTACACCAAGACTAACCAGAGGTATTTTGAAAAGTTAAGCAACACAGAAGTTGTTGAGCAGGGATGGAGCATATGAGAAGCAAGTCAACTACCTCACATTAAAAATGTGGGGCTTGTCTTTGGCGAGAGGCAACGTAAGAGTTTGACTACCGAAAGTTGAGGCAAACAAAAAAGAATATGCAAAAAACTACGAGAAGCGGGCTACAAGCACTTCAGGACGCTCCACTAATCCTGAACCCTGCGGAAGAATCGTTTAATTCCACGAGCTTACAAACCCCTCTTACAAAGAGGGAGAGCTCTAAGCCCGTTTTTCATTCGGGAAGTGGGTATAACATCCGTAAGGATGCCTGTATGTCAGGAAAACACAAAGTGTTTGTGTTGGGTGTTGGCGGGAAACCGTTGACGCCGACGACGAATGCAAAAGCGAGGAAGTTATTGGAAGGAAAACAAGCAAATCCAGTTTGGAATAAGTTTAGCCAGTTTGGGATACAGCTGATTACCCAAACAAGGGAAGAAATGCCTAAATTTGTTTTAGGCTGTGATTGGGGGACTAAATTTGAAGGATTGAGCGTTGCCAGCGAGACTGACAATAATTTGAATGTGATGTGGCAATTGCCCAACAAAAAAACGATAGTAAATAAGTTAGAAGAAAGAAGGCAATTGCGAAGGGCAAGAAGGCAGATGAATTGCAGAAGGAGAAAATGCAGATTCAATAATAGAAAAAAAGAGGGTTTTATTGCACCGAGCCAATTAGTGATAGTTAATAGCAGGTTGAAGGCGATGCAAGAATTGTTAAAATGTTATCCAATAAAGAAAGTTGTTATTGAAGATGTTAAGTTTAATCACAAAAAACA
>JACQSW010000040.1 GCA_016211095.1 Candidatus Woesearchaeota archaeon
CTTGAAGAAAAAAAATTATTTCGCACTGTTTGCTCTAATGCTAAACACTTCAGGCAAATCCTTTTGAATTCTTTGAATACGAAGCAGAATGAAGAGATGCTTATTATTGGTGATTATGGTTTTAGTGGCCGGAGGCTTGCCCCATTAATTGCGGGTTGTTACTTACTCGCCGCTCATAAACTTGGCCTAAAGGTGAGGACAGTAATGCAAACGACAAAGGAAGGCAATGGTGACCTCGCTAAAGAAGTTTGCAGCAGTTTGAGGGTTGTGAACAGAAAAAGCATTATAGTCCTATTAGCCTCCAACAAACTTGGCTTAAGCGGAAGCTTGGGAAAAAGTTTTCGCAGGTACAGCAAAGAAAAAGAGTTCAGATTTGTTACAACGACTGGCCTCGCAAATTTGCCAACAGAAACCCTCGCCGATTTTACAAACACTTTAAATGTTGATTACTTAAAAATGCAAAGGCTTGGGGGAAAGATAAGCAGCATATTAGCAAAGGGGCGGGTTGTTAGAGTAAAAACGAGCTTAGGCACAGATATTGAGTTTAACATTAAAGCCCAAAATCCAATAATAAATGACGGCTTTTATTGGCAGCCTAGGAGCGGTGGGAATATCCCTGCAGGCGAGGTCTATATTGCTCCAAAAAAAGAAGGCACAAATGGAGTCATCATCATTGATGGCAGCTCAAGGAACAAAGCCAACACGTTACTGATTAAGAAGCCTATAAGACTGAAGATTCGTGAAGGAGAAATAGTTGAGATAGTCGGTGGAAGAGAGGCTAAACTGCTAAAAGCCAGCCTTATATGGGCTGAGAAGAAAGCCAAGATTCCTTCAAGTACGAGAAGCATCGGGGAATTCGGAATAGGGTTAAACCCGAACTGCAAATTGATGGGCACCATGATAGTGGATGAAAAAACCTTAGGCACAGCTCACATCGGGATCGGCAGCAATAACTGGTTTGGCGGCACAATCGTAAGCCCCATACATTTAGATCAAGTTTTTAAGAATCCAGAAATATTTGTTGATGGTAAAAAGTTGGAGTTGCCATCAAAAAAAGAATTAATTTAATCGTTTTATAAAAATAATAAAAAAAGAATAAGAAAAAAAAATTTTTCTTAACAGGTTGTTACTGTTTTTGTTTGCGTAACGTTCATGCACACTATAACTTCTTTGTATTTTGTTTCTTCTTTGTATTTGGTTACGTCTTCCTTTTCGCCCATTTCTGTCCAGCACTTTCTTACAACTGTTTTTATTGAGCTCTCATCTAGTTTTAATGGGGTTAAGGCTAATTCATTCGCTTCTTCCTCTGTTGTTTGTATTTCTACTTTGATTTCTTTTTTCTCTCTAGGTTTGAGGTGCACGATTTGTTCAATTTCTTTTTCTAATTGCCTGTTTCTGTATAGCTGGGTTGTGTATCTTAGGTCTCCCTCTGCTTCATCTTCTAAGCTTTCTACTTTTAAGCTTGTCCAGATGCTTGGTTCTTGTATCGACCAGAAATGGAAGTCTCCTTCTGTTTCTCTTGAGGGTTTAAATTTGAAGTCTGTTTTTAAGCAATTTTCTTCTTCTTTTATTTCCTCAACGGTGTATGGTACCATTACTGTGTATGGCTGTGATTCTGTGCGGCATTGTGGCACTTCATAGCTGATTTGTGTTTCTTTGCATTCCTGGTTTTGTTCGTCTGCTACGCTTTTTCCTGTTAGGCTGCAGCCGGCTATAATTAATGTTGCTACCAATAGTATAGCCAATAGTATCTTTTTCATTTTGTATTTTTTTCCTCCCTTAGCCTTAAATGCTGATTTTTTTAGTATATAAACTTTTCGTATTGTCACTATTGCGTGATAAATAATCAAACTGATAGATTTTTGCCGAAAACCCCCCCCCCCATACACCCTTTTTCCTTCGATTACAACCACCTAAGCGGTTTTCCAAAAAGCAAAATTATCATTTCAAGCCCAAAATCACCCATCAAAACCTCAACGCCAAAAGAAAAGTGGCGGACTCCTAAAGTGGAGTCCACCTATAGTCATTCTCTAACTAGTAAACTAATTGGTTGTATATCCTCTTTTTCCCTGATTATCACCCCCGAACGTCTTTTTTAAAAAGACTGAAAAGGTGATTCCGCGCTCTTATAGTGCTGAATCCTCTATAGTCTTCTATACTTAGCCCAACCTTATTTAGTTAAGCCCTTAAATTTTTTTTTAAATCCGCGATGTCTATTGCTAAATCCTAACTAATCCTGTATGTAAAAAGACTATTTAAAGATTATTGTAGTAAAGAAAATGGATTAAATTCGGTGACACTACTAAAGAATTGCTATCAAACTAACTTTTTTTTCAGAAATATTAGTAGAGCCCTCTTTTTTTTGCTTTACCTGAAAAAATGCTGGACATCTCAGAAGTCATGTCTTTAAACGGAATAACCCTGCCTCCACCCGCAGTTTTTTGTGGCGTTTGCTGTTGGAAACTGTTTGTTTGTGGGCTGCTTGCCTGCGTATAAGCTTGCTGTTGCTGCGGAGCAGATCCGCTTCTACCTTCTTTTTCCGCTATCAATTCTTGTAAGCCAGCTACTAATTTTTTCAAATCCCCGATGCTCTCTTTCTCGGTATCAAAAGAAATGCTTACTTCCATACCAATTTTAAACCTATTACTAATTAAAAGCTTTACGCTTTTTTTGGGATTAAGATTTTTGCCCGACAATATTTATTTTTGGATAGAGGGTTGTTGGCAGAGAGAATCCTCCGCCGTAGTATCCTTCCTCGCATTTTTTGCTAATAGCAATTACTTCAGATAGCAGACTAAAGACATTTCCAGAAATCATTACATCTTTCACTGGGTATTTTATTTCGCCCTTCTCAACCTTGTGGCCTTCTAGCACGCCTAAAGAAAATTCACCTGTGCCTCGCCCCATAGTATGAACCCCCAATAGGGATTTCACAAATAATCCGTCCTCAACTTCCCCAAGTATATCTTTTGTTTTTCCAGGCTCCATCAGGATGTTGTTGGTCATAATCATGGGCAAGCTGTTTATTGCCCTGTAAGCGTTGCCAGTGGTTTTTGCTCCCTGCTTGTTTGCTGTGTATACGCTGTGGATAAAATTTTTTAAAACGCCGTTCTCAATTATCTTATTCGTTTGCGATGGAGTCCCTTCATGGTCAAAGCTTCTTGTTGAAAAAAAATTTTTTTTTCTGGCATCGTCAATTATCGTGATGGCCTTATTCATAACCTGCTTGTTTAGGCTGTCTGTGTAGACGGATTTTTTTTGCTGAACATTCTCCGCGTTGATTGAGAAGCTGAATGCTTCGCTAAGCAAATCCGATAACGCTTCCGGGTGTAGGAGCAGCTGGAATTTTCCGCTGCCCATTTTCTTCCTGTTAAGGAATTGCTGAAGCCTTTCCCCAGCTTCCTTCCCTATCTCGGGGTGTAAAACTTTTTTGCTTCCCTCTTCTAATGATATGCTCTGTATTTGGCCCTCATCTTTTATGCCGATGCTGTACTCGTAAATGTTTGCCGTTATTTTTTCAGCAGCGTCAACCCCCTCCGAGTTTATTATGCAGCTGTTTGAAACATTTTTAATGTAGGTGGCAAGGCTTAGCCTGATCTTAGGATTCACAGACTTAAGCTGCCCCAGAAATTCTTTCTTGAAAAAAGAAAATTTTTCTGCATCAAAAGACTCCAATTCCTTATCGGAGTTGTTGGTTTTTGTAAAATTTTTTTTCAAGGCAAAATTTTTGAAATCCGGGTCTTTTTTGTTCAGCTTAGCTATCTTTACCGCCCTATCAATCGCTTCCCTGTATTTGGATAGGTTGTTTGTGTAAGAGAACCCCATTTTTCCGTCCTTAAAAACCCTTACGCCGAAGCCCGCAGTTTTTCCTTGAGAAACAAAGTTGGTCTCATCATTGTTGAGCTCGATATTCAACGCGTCGTTTTCGGAGTAGAATATTTCGTAACTTTGCGCTTTGCTTTTGGTGTAGTTTTTTATTGTGTCTATCATTTTCCGCCAACCTTCGCATCTTTTATCATGATGTGTGGGGATGCTTCTGAGACTGGAACGAGCTGCCCTGCTTTTCCGCAATAGCCTGTGCCGTAGTCTGTGTCTTTTGCTACTAAAAATATGTTGTGGAGAGTCTGCAAAATATTGCCTGTTAATGACACCCCTTTGGCGTATTTTTTTAGTTCGCCGTTTTCTATTAGGTAGCCTTCTTGTGCGTTAAACAGGAATTCTCCGCTTGTCGGGTCAACTTGGCCCCCTGCCGATCCCTTAAGGTAGTATCCTTTTTTTATTTCGGCCAGCATTTCTTCAAATGTTGAGTCACCTTCTTCTATGACTGTGTTTGTCATTCGCGGTATGACTTTGTTTGCTAAAGTTTCTGCTCTCCCGTTTCCTGTTGGTTCAGTTTTGAATATGGTTGCTGATTCCCTTGTGTGCAAGAATCCCTCTAAGATTCCTTTTCTCACAAGAACTGTTTTTTGCGCCTTAACGCCTTCCGAGTCGAATGGGGTCCATCCCCAATTTTTGGTTGTTCCGTCATCAATTATTGTTATGTTGTCTTTGCCGATTTTTTGCCCGATTTTGCCGTGAAGTATTGAGGAGTCGCTTAGCACCAAGTCTGCTTCGCATGCGTGCCCAACTGCTTCGTGTGCGAATACGCCTGCAAGTTTCTGGTCAACTATTATTGGAAAGTGCCCTCCCTTGGCGTATTCGGCTTTTAGGAGTTTTTCAGCTTTTTCCATCACTTCTTCTGTGGCGGATGCGGCATCCTTCATCAATTCGTAGCCCCCCCTTATTCTCTTGATTTTTAGGAAGTCCTCCCTGCTGTTTGAGTCTTTGGCAAATGCCCACGCCATGAATGCGGTGTAAACATCGCTCCATTCGAGGCTTGAGCCTTCTGTATTCTCAAATTTCCTTATGGTTGATCCGTCTGAATAGATGAGTTTGAGGCTGGCTATTTTTTTGAAGCCCTTGCTTAGGTTGTTAAGCTTTAGCAAGGATTCCTTTTTTTCTTCCAGGCTTATGTCTGCGGGGTTAATTTTGTAGGCTGTTTTGAATTTTTTTGAAAAAACTGGCAAGGCATCTATTTTTATGTTTTGGCTCATAGACTTAGCATTCCTTATCGCATGGGCTACCAGCTCTGCATAGTTTTCTGTGCAGGAATACGCTAAGCCCCACGCGCCCTTGTATAGGACTCTTGCTGAAAATGTTTTTAAGTCTCCAGAAGAAATCTCTTTCACCTCTTTATCGTTGACTTCCAAGTTATTTCTGCAAGCCTCTGTGCTCATCAGTTCAGCGTAAGAAGCGCCGTTTGCTAATGCCAATTTTAAAAAGGTCATTAAAGTAAAATTTTGTCTTCCTATTTATTTAACCTTTTCGATAGTGCACACCTATAAATGGCTAAAAAGAAAATTTTATATACAGGCAAAGCTACTGTTTGAGGGTAAAAAGAGTTGAACAAAATGGCTAAAATTTCTAAAGATGTGCTTATTGAAAAATTAATAGAAAATAATCTTATCCTGCAGCATAAGCTTGCTGACCTTATTGGAAGCGTAACAAACCTTACGGTAAAGGTTGATTCTATGGTTACACTTTTTAAAGAGGCGGGCGAAAACATAAAAACTGGCAAATATGAGGATCCGCTGATGAACAAGCTTGATGATTTGCTTGAACAAAACAAGAACCTTGCCAAGGGGCTTCTCCTTCTAGAAAAATTTGTCCGGGAAAGGGGGCTAGCCGGCGGCGAAAGCTTCCAGCCGAAACCTCTGCCTAAAAAAGAATTTTAATAAAAAAAAATGCCGATAAAGTTTTTGCTTGATGAGCACCAAAGAAAGAGTGAAGAAGAATTAAAAAGAATCATTGAGATAGTTGGAAGAAAGCCTTATCCTGACAGGAACACGGTAGTCTTGGCTAGATTTGTTAACGCTATGTTTGGGGCTGCACAAAAACTTGGGCCAACAAAAAAATTTGAGCAAAAAATAGTTCTGCCAAAACAGCTTCCGCAACTAGTCCCAACAATAATTAAGGCTGTGCCACAATTTGAAAAGCCTTTGCCTCCGCCGCCAAGGCCCCACAAAAAGGTTGGCGAGCCTGAGGCGCCTGAACCGCCAAAAATTTCGGAAACGCCTAAGCCGGCAGTTGCTGAAGAAGCAAAGCCAAAAATTGTTGCTGTTGGAAACCTACCTAAAGAAGGGGAAAAATATGTACTAACAATTTTTGATACAGAAATAAAGGTAAGTTTAGAAAAGAATGAGAGGACTGGAAAGATTGAACACAAAGTTGTGGAGCCTGAAATAAATTTTAGGATCATGGAAGAAATGAGGGGAATGTTAAAAAAGGATTTTGAAAAAAACATTGGGGTATTGGATAAAAAAGATGTTTTGATGGATGCCTTGAAAAAAGCCTGCAAAAAAACAAAGATAGAGCTGAAGCCTGAATACCTAAATGTAGCGCAATACTACCTAAAAAGGGATTGGATAGGCTTCAGGAACATAGACGCCCTGATGAGGGATGAAAAGGTTAGGGAGATTTATTGTGACGGGGTAAACAAGCCGATAAAAGTGGTGTATGGCGAAGGGGAAAAAATTGACACAAACACAGTGTTCGAAGACAATGACGAAGTAAACCTACTCATAGAAAAGTTTGCTGAACTGGCTAACCTAAACGTTTCACAAACAAGCCCCATCCTCAACATCAAGCATGAAGGGCTTAAAATCCAAGCAACAATGGGCTTTGGAGGGGTAAGCTCAAAATTCATAATAATAAAAGAGGAACAATGAGTTTCGAATTAAGCACCGCAAAAATGAAGGACTTCATCCCAAGCCTCATAATTGGGATACTAGCATTAGCAATTATAATCATAATCGGGAATTTTGCAAAGCAATACTTCCTCTACACAGCCGTAGGCCTAGGCGCTTTCTACGCCGCCTACCTATTCTTCGACATAAGCCTATTAGTCTTCAAAGCCAAGCCAAAAGAAGAAATAAGGATACTGGAAAAAATTGTAGAAAAACCTGTAATAAGGGAAAGAATAATCAAAGTCCCAATCGAAGTCCCAATAGCTGGCGACTCAGACGAAATTGAACTTGAAGACTACATAAAATACACCCTCTACTACAAC
>JACQSW010000044.1 GCA_016211095.1 Candidatus Woesearchaeota archaeon
CTTCTTTCTTCTCCTCTTTTCTTTTAAAGAAAAACCACATAGGAAATTTAAAGCATTTCTATTTTTTAAACCTTTTGTTTTTTTGCTATATGTTGTCGACATGTCGACAAACTGTCTACAACGTGTCGTAGACGTCTGTAGACAGTTAGTAGACGCTTTGTAGACGTGTCGACAACGTCTTTTGATTGTAAGAGGTGATAAAAGGCTTAAAAAATGAAAAAAGATAGATTATACTGAAAAAAAACAAAGAAAGTGAGAGTTATATTAAAAGGGAATTGATGAATATTAACCAATTTTGAGACAAAAAAGTAATAAGACATCTAAAAAATAACAAAAGTGAGAGCAAAATTTGAACCTTAAATCACAAATAAATCCTAAAAAAAGAAAAGAAAGTATGCGGTTATTGGGATGAGTCAAAAAGAAACTAATGGCTTAGAAAGTGAGATTTATAACTTTTGAGGCTAGTTGCAAATCATATAGCTCTTTTTTGATACCAACCAAAACCTTGTTATTCCTTGTCTTTTCTTTATAAATGGGGATTTCTTTAGACAACAATTCGCTTATATGGTCCCTTACCGAACTTTGTGAAATTTGCATTTCCTTGGCTATTTCACGATATAAAACAGGCCGATCCAATTCTTGACTGACCCTTTGAATAACCGTAAAAACCCTTATTTCCTGTTCAGTTAAAGAATCAAAACGTTTTTTTAAAGAGGTTATTTGTTTATCCACATCAAAATAGGATCCTTCGACATTCTTTCCACGACAATCAGGCGGATTTACGACAACCCCCTCATTTCCTGTGGAAACTAAAGAAAAGGGCTTTTCTTGGCTTAGATTACTGTTTAAAGGCTTATTTTGGCTATTTTTACATATTTCCCCTTCTAACCTATGTAAAGTGCTGGTAAGCTCAAAAATCTGTTTTTGAATTTGGAGGAGAAGCTGCTGATTATATGCTGCCTCATTACAGCATTTCGTGACTTCTTCTTTTAGCTTAGAAACCTCATTAAAAATTTTGTTTCCCCCCTCAACGTAACTTATAACGTACTAAAATTTTATTTGCTGCTGAGATTTATAAATATTTATATTTTTCAATAGCTATTTTGCTTTGCTTTTCTGCGGAGCAGGCGCCATTGATGAAGAAGGTGTCAATTTTGGCAGTTTGATATGCGGCGGAAGCCCTACTTCCTCAGATAAGAATAATGAGGTGATATTGCATTTCCTTACAACCTCGTTTAATACTGGCATGATAAAATCAAGTGGAAAATTTTCCTTTTTTTCCCATTTTTTCTGCAATTCCTTCAGTTTTTTTGGTTCATCTAAATATAGCAAATGGCCCCCTAAAACCATTTTACCAATATTAGGGCTATAATCCACAGAGAACTCAAAATTTATTTTCAAGGTGTCCTTTGTTTCTTGACCGACCTTTACTTTCTCATCCTCAAGGCTTGTTACTTTTAGATCTGTTTTAATGGACATGTTAGAAATAAGTTTTGCAGTTTTTTCAACGTTTACTTTTTCAAAATTGAAACCGATAACTCCCATTTTAATTAAGAAAAGAAACAGTTATTTTTAAATCTTCCCCCTACATCTCTTCAAGAATTTTTATTCCTAAGAGCCATAAGCTGTTCCCAATTACTTGCTTTGTTACTATCACAAGTGCTATCCTTGCTTCTGTAAGTTTCCTATCATTCGAAATGCATTGGCAATTCTCATAAAACCTGCTGAACGATTGCGCCACATCAACAACATATTTTGCAATGATATGTGGCTTGTACTGCCTTGCGGCATCAGAAACAACTGATGGAAACAGGGATATTTTTTTGATCAACTCCTGTTCCTGGTTTTCTTTTAAAAGCCCATAATCTGGACTTTTGGGCCTTATTTTCGCTTTTTTCAAGATTGAGCATATTCTCACATACGCATATTGCACATACGGTCCTGTTTCTCCTTCAAAATCAAGCATTTTTTTCCAATCAAAAACGATATCCTTTGCTCGGTCATTAATGAGATCATGGAAGATGACCGCGCTCGTTCCAACAATTTCTGCCACTTTTTCTTTTTTCGCTAATCCTGGATTTTTTTCCTTGATAAGAGCGTGAACCAATGCAACAGCTTTATCAAGAATATCTTCAACAAAAATGACGTTCCCTTTCCTTGTAGAGATTTTTCCTTCGGCAAAGGAATACAATCCATGGTGGATATGAATAATGCTTTCTGCCCATGAAAATCCAAGAGCCTTTAAAACAGCCCTTAGCTGCTCAAAATGGAGTTTCTGCTCAGAGCCAACCTCATAAAGAAGAAGGTCTGCCTTGTACTTGTTTTTTCTTTCTAGGGCTGCCGCAATATCTCTTGTCAAATAGAGTTTCGTTCCATCTGATTTCTGGATTAATGCGGCTGGAAGGCTGTAGGTGTCCAAATTCACGATAAGGGCTTCTTCGCTCTCCTCTAAAACTCCCTTGTCTTTCATTAAAAGCAAGACCCTGTCAACCTCTTTGTTGTACTTTGATTCCCCTGAAACAACATCAAATGTTACTCCGAGCCTTTTGTATATTTTTTCAAAATCCTTTAGGCTGCATTCCCTAAACATGCTCCACAAACGCATTGCTTCTGCATCATTCTCCTCAAGCTTCTTAAACCATCCCCTTGCTTCTTTCTCAAAAGCTTCGTCCTTTTCTGCTTCTTTATGAAACCGCACATAAAGGTCGTAAAGATGTTTTATGGGACTTTTTTGAAGCTCTTTCTCAGAACCCCACCGCCTGTAAGCCACAATAAGCTTTCCAAACTGGGTTCCCCAATCACCTAGGTAATTAACTTTGATAACCTTATATCCTGAAAAAGAGAGGAGTTGCGCTATTGAGTTCCCTATAACTGTAGATCGCAAATGACCGATCCCAAAAGGCTTCGCGATATTGGGTGATGACATGTCTATCACTGCTGTTTTTCCCTTTCCCACAAGAGAACTTCCGTACGCGCTTCTTTTCTTGAGAATCTCTCCAATCACTTCTTTGGAAAAAACATCCTTTTTGATGAAAAAATTGAGGTAGGGGCCTGTCGCCTTCACTTCTTCCAAAAAGCTTGGATTTTTTATTTTGGAAAAAAGCTCTTGGGCGATCTGGTTTGGGGGTTTTTTAAGCTCTTTTGCAAGAGAGAAACAGGGAAAGGCGTAGTCCCCAAATTGAAGATTTGATGGAATCTCAATATGAATGTGCTCTGGGGTTACATGCTTTAAAAGTAACTTCTCGAGCTCTTTTTTAAAATCCATATCAAAGGAAAACTAACGCAAATTAGTGACATCCTCTCCACGCTTGAACGTGGAGCTTCCAGCGTCTATTTCACCGCGTGTAGTTCCTAATTCATCCACCAGACTCGGTCCCTTGCCGAAGCAAGTTTACGGAGGTCTTGATGTCCAAAGGCGTTGATTCGGGCTCGTCCAGCCCTATGAAGGAAGGAGAACATTAGGAGTTTATTAACTTTTCCAACAAAAATCCGAAAAGTTTTCAGAAATATTGAAACATTTTCAATTATTGGTGATTGGTGCAAAAAATTCATCCACTGGCTAAAGCCGGCAGTTTTCTTTTTAGGGGGATAAAGATACCGCAGGTTGGTCTTCCAAAGAAACGAGTTTTCACGAGAGGGTGTCCAGAACACCCGTATTTTAGGTTCCCCTATGTAGAAAAATGTCCAAAATAGAACATTTATATATTTTGCATCTTTTAGTGTTCTTATGGGAAAAGGGGGCAATACGGCTGCGGTAAAAGAATATCTCAAAAATAACCCCTATCTTGCTGATGCGCTGAAAAAAGATGTTGTCAACTATTCAAAGCTCGCGCGAACCATCATCAAAGAATCTCATCTTCATCTTGCCTTTGAAGCAGTGGTGGTTGCGTGTCGAAGGTATAAGAAAGAGGTAAAACTCCAGAAAGAAGCTGTTCAGACAATTCTTAAGGAAAGTTCAATTAACGCTGAAAATGGAATGGCTGTTGCAATTGCGGAAAATGTGGCAGCTCAAAAGATTATGGAAAAGATTCCTGAAGGATATTTCATGAAAGGAACATCAGGCACAACCATCATCCTCAAAGAAAGAGAGATTGATGGGGTTCTGCCCCTTTTCAAAGAAGGCTCTGTAAAGAGAAATGTCCTCGCGCTTACCTTCCAAAGCCAGAAGGATATGGGCAAAATACCCGGCTTGATTGGTCATTTAACGGGATTATTTGGGAATCATGGAGTTCCTATCCTGGGTATGTTAAGTAGCTCCCATGAAATTGTTGTTGCCATACAAAAAAGAGATATATCCAAAATTGTCGATGCGCTGAAGGCGCGATACTAAAAATCAGCCGCGCTTCCACTTTTCTTTGAGTTTCTCATATTCAAGAACAAGTGTTTCAAGAGGTTCTTTGTGGATATCGCACGGGGGGGCAATTCCTGTTTGGTATTTTATCTCTTTGAATAAACCTTGGTAATACCATCGCTTATGCAAAGCGCTACACAAAATTCCTTTGTACACTCCCCTTAATTGGGTTGTTGTTCTTGATTCTAAATTGGAGGGGAGCTCCTTTTGCGTGCTTTTGCAATATTCTTTGATCCAGGAAACATACCTCTTCCTTAAAGCCTCGGTGTCCTTCCAGCCACATCTAAATGAATTTGGCAAGAGCCAGAAAAAATCAACTCCCGCGATGGGCTCTTCCAGGGATTCCTTGACTTCTTTCTCCATCCTTTCAAAATCAAGCATGAAGGGAAAGGTGTAGGTGTAATGCCTTGGCTCCATTTTGGTTTTTTATAGCGTCTCTTTCCTATATAAATCTTTTTTATGTGTGTTGAGTTAACGAAAAAGGAAAGAAATTTCACTTTTGGGGGGTATACTCTCCACTTTTGGTAATTGTTTAGCTGCTTCATATTTTTGTACATAGAATGGCAAGTTTGAATTTTCAGCATGGGGGTTCCAAATTAGAATGTTACCTTCTGTGGCAGTTTTTTTGGCCTAGCTAAACAGTTACCACTTTTGCAAATATATTTAAAATCACGATAGCATATTTGTTAAGATAATGACTCAAAAAAAAGGGGCGGTTTTAGTAGGAATCGTTTTTTTGTTTATCCTTGCCTTCCTCTTTACAGAAGGAGGGTATGTCTTAGCAGAAAACTCAAACTGCACTCCTGTTGCTTCTGGATGGAATATAACTACATATGTTGCATGCGAAAACACAACTATAAGCATGACTGGCAATATAACAATTGGCTCAGGGGGAACATTGAATTTGACAAATGTTTCCATTTTATTCAACACCAGCAAAGGTTCTGCAGCAACAGAAGAATGGAATGAGGAGCTTTATTTGATTGTAAACAGCGGCGGGGTTTTATGGGCAAACAGGAGCACAATCAACAAC
>JACQSW010000045.1 GCA_016211095.1 Candidatus Woesearchaeota archaeon
CTTTTTTTGTGTCGTTTATTAGTTGAGAAAACTCTGAGTCCTTACACACTTTAAGTTGTGAATCACATTTTTCTAAAGGTAAGCTGTCAAAAGGAAACTGGGCAGGTACAAAGTAAGGGTCTTCTGCTAAATCGCTAAAGCTCCCTTTTTTTAATTTCCCCCGTAGGTAAATCTCATCTTTTTTTCCAAAAAGGATTAAGCCGGTTTTCCTTTTTTTTTGGCTGAACAAGCTTCTTATAGGATCCAGCTTGCTCATTTTGAGGGCGTGTATTTGGGAAGATTTTATTCCTCCCGCTTTTGCTTCCACAATTATTTGCCTGCCGCCATAGTTGAATAATCTGTCTATTTCGCCAACACAATATTTGCCTTCCAGATGGAGTTTTCCGGCCACATTAAGCCTTTCCCCTTCTTTATCTTTCTTAATCAAGTGTTCAATCCTTTTTGCATCATAAATGCGTATGTTTTTGCCGTCGTTAGAAAAAGCAGCAACATAATTGTCATTTCGCTTCAATATGCTGTTAGGCTTTCCTTGAACGAGCTTGATATGCCTATCTAAACTTTTAAAGACTAACTCGATTATTTCTTCCGAAAGAAGCTCTCCAAGTTCTTGCCTTATAGATGCTGATGGGTCATGAAGGTTTTTTTCGCCGATATCAATTATTTGTTGTCCGCTAAACTCTAAGTATTTCTCTTTTCCCTTGGATTCAAGCCTTATCAACAAAACAGGCTTGTTCAAGGAGTATTCATCTTCTTTTGACGGAACAATGCAGTATTCTGCATTAACTTCTGGAGCGTTCGGATTTAATTCTTTCTTTACCTCTTCAAAAATTTCTGGCAATCTTAAATGTTTTGAAGCTTTTGGCGCGTGCTTATTCACTATGTCTGTTAGCTTCATCATTCGCTGTTTTTCTTCTGCCTTCAACATTTTTCTGCCCTTTTCTTGCCCGTGAAGATTCTTTATCTTTGCCTTCTTAGTTATTATTCGGGTGTCTTTTTTTGTGTGCACCATAAGGACAGGATGCGGCTCAAACATTTTTATTATCACAGAAGCCATTAAGGCTGGGCTTAACATATCTACCTTTCTTTTAGTAAATCCGAATGTTGAGAGGAAAAGGCTCTCGTCATCAGACAAGTTTTTTCTTTCCCTATAAAGATGCATATAATGCTTAAGGAGCCTGCTAATTTTTTCCGGCGGCATATTTTCAAATCTCTCCCTATCCTGCTCACTCATCATATTTCCCTCAAACAATAGCTTACTATCCAATGTTTATAAAATTATTGTGCAAACTTATTCCGTGTGGAAATTAGCTAAAAAAAATACGAAGATTTATATAAAATAGAGCGAACACCTTTTTCTTTGAAAGATGAACGGCTTATTGAAGAAAACCTTGGCTGCGGCAATTTCGCTTAGCGTCATTGCTTTTCCAAAAATTTCTGAGGCAGACATAGCCAGAACAAAAGACGGCAGCAGTTACGTGAATGTTGAGCTTCAAAACAAAAAGGTGATTTTAAGGGGAGATTTTTGGAAGAAAAAAATTAAGGGAAAAAATGTTGCAACAATCAACTTCCTCGACGATGGAAAAGTCGAAATATATGACAAAAATGACAAAATTTATACTGGCGTTCTAGAAAATCCAATAGTTTACAAACAAGGAGAAGAAGAGATAAAAAAAGAAGGGCTTAAACAATTCGTAGTAACAAACGGCGCTGTAAAAGATGAACTGGTCAATGACGCTTTAAGCCTTGTAGAAAAAATTCGGAGTTACGAGGCAAGCGCAGGCATTGAGGTGCATAACTTCACTTATTATAATGATTTCGAGCCCGGACCACTTTATATCCTACGGGCCCTCAAAAAAGATAAGCTGAAAAATGATTACGAAGGGATGCTGGGCTTTAGCTCGTATGACAAAGATGAGCTTATGGAGCAAAAAGGAAAATTAGAAAAGAGGGGATACAATGTTTTAATAAGGCGGGTTGAGGCTGTTGCCAGAAACCCTTACCCAATTACTCCGCTTTTTAGTAAGGCTACTATTTTTCGGCAGGCAATGATTGTTTTGCATGAAGACTGGCATAACACAATAAGCTTGCCTATTTCAATTGATGAGGGTACAGCAAGCATTGTTGGAAACTTCGGCGCTTTAGAATGGATTCAGCTGGAGTACGGCAAAGATTCTAAAGAGTTTAATGAAGCGATAGAATCCGTTAATTGGTACGCAAACTTTTATAACATAATTATAGAGTATTATAACCAATTAGATAAAGTTTATTCTTCGGATATGAAGGATGAAGAAAAATCAGAGAAGGCGGGCAAGATTATTTCTTCTGCTAAAACCGCGCTGGACGGTTTGGATTATGAAAATGAAGATTTGGGCAACGCTTTTTTTGTTGAAATGATGACTTACGCTAGGCATTACAACTTGGCGAGAAAGGTTTACAAAAAAGCCGGAAACTTAGAAGAAGCTGTTAAGATTTTAAAAGCAACGCCAAATAAAGAAGATGAGGCCGTAAACTTCTTAGAAACATATGTGAAGTGAACAAAAAAAAGTTTTTAAGTTAGAAAGACTTTTCTTTTTGTGATTTGGTGAAGGTCTTTGTTAAGGGGAAGCTTATTTCTAGCAAGTTGAAGGTTTGTGATAGTTTTTTTTCTCGGGCTAAGGGCTTGATGTTTGCTTCATTAAAAGATAAGGATGGCGCTGTTTTGGTGTTTGATAAAGAAACGTTTGTTTCTATTCATATGTTTTTTGTTTTTTTTCCTTTGGACGTTTTTTGGGTGGATTCTAATTTTAGAGTGGTTGATGCCCGTTTTGGTGTTAAGCCATTTTCTCCCCTTGTTATGCCTAAAGGCAAGGCTATGTATGTTGTTGAGGCTAGGTGTGGGCTGGTAAAGGGGGCTAATGTTGGCTCTCGGGTTAAATTAAGCTTCTAAGGTGAGTTTAGTAGGTTTTTTATAGTGGTTACGCCTAATATTGCCTATTACTTCTTTAAAGTAGTCAAATAAGCGAAAGCTTTATATATAAGCTATACTCTACTATGGAGTAACAAAATAACAAATAAAATATTGGAGGAAGAAAAATGATAGTATCAGAAGACTTTTTGAGAAAACTAAGAACACTATTCGACCTAAACATATACGAAGTAAAAATATGGAGCGCACTCCTATCAAGAGGAGTAGCGACAGCGGGAGAACTAGCAGACATAAGCGGCGTACCAAGAAGCAGAAGCTACGACGTACTAGAAAGCCTAGAAAAAAGGGGATTCGTCCTCATGAAACTAGGAAAACCAATAAAATACCTAGCAGTAAAACCAGAAGAAGTAATCAAGCGATCACAAAGACGAGTAGAAGATGAAGCAAAAGAAAGACTACAAATGCTAGAAAAAGTAAAAGAAAGGCCAATCTACGAAGAGCTAAGGCTGCTACACAAACACGGCATAGAAAAAGTAGAACCAACAGACCTATCCGGCGCAATAAAAGGAAGAAAAAACGTCTACGACCACATAAAAGAAGCACTAAGCAACGCAGAAAAAACAATAACCATGTCAACAACAACCAAAGGCCTAACAAGAAAAATTGAAGCCCTCAAGCCAACACTAAAAAAAGCAGCAGAAAGAGGCGTCAAAATAAGAATTGTAGCGCCAATAAACGACATCAACCTAGTGCCAGAAGAAATAAAGAAAATCGCCGAAATAAGATCAATCGAAAAAGAAGCAGGCAGATTCGTAGTGGTAGACGGCAAACAGCTCGTGTTCATGATGACAGATGACGAAAACACACACGAAAGCTACGACCTCGGAGTATGGGTAAACACGCCATTCTTCGCAAACGCACTGGAACAGATGTTCAACGCAAGCTGGCAAAAACTGCCAAAACTGCACTAAAAAAAATTGTTTTTTTTAAAAGATTAATTAGCTTTAGCTATAACACTTAAAGTTGGTTAGGAATAAATGGTTAATAGGCAAACAGCCAAAAAAGCTGGTGAGCTTCTATTAGTTAGCACTCTATCCTGCGCGGGAATAAGCTACGCACAAACCACACCAAACAATTCTCAACAAATCACCCAAAAAGAGTTGATAAACAGATATAACAAAACCATTATTGACAACGTTTTTAAAGACAACGTTTTCGACGACAAAGATTTAGAAAAAGTCCATAACGTCCTAAAAAACTATTTTGAACAAAAAAACCCTCCCGAAGAAGAGCTCAACACAGCAAAATTAATAGAAGAAAATATCTTAGCCAACTATCCAGGCTTAATTGGAAAGCAAGATAATAATAAAATAGGCCTTGTTTACCAAGCAGAACAAAAACTAACAACACCAGAATCAACCCTAATTAAAAAGGTAATGACCGAATCAGAACTGCCGCAAAAATTAATACACCTAAAAACAAAAGACGAATACACGCTACAAGACCTAACTCTCATATACTTCAACCAAAAATGGATAATCAACAGAAAAAACGATGCATTAAATTACCTACACGACTTCTACAACATAACATCAAATTACTTTAAAGAAAAAGATGAAAACGCAAGAAAGCAATTCATCAGCGGAGGATTGGTATACGCCCTTGATTCAGGAATAAGCGATTCTAATATGAATCATAAAATAAACAATCTCTTAAGAAAACAAGGAATAGAAATTGAAAAAGTCACTCTTGAAAGCAGTTTCCCAAAAAATCGGTTCAAATGGTTTCCCCACTGGCTAAGCATACCGCTCGGCATAGGAATACCATTCGCACGAATTGCGTTTATGACAAAATGGACTGGAAGAAACGCCGACACATTCGACGTAATTGATATAATTTTAAATGTTAGTTCTAGTTTTGCTGTAGATATGGCTCACCCCCTTGTTTACCCTACCCGGCTTATTGCGCCAATAGTTTTTGAACCGATAAGGAAAGCTTTCAAGCTACAAATAAAAACATCGGGGGGTCAGTGAGCCAAAAATGGTTTATCCAATAATCTCAGCCGCAGGGTTAGCATTAGCAACAACTTTAGCAACGCCAAATCCCTCATTAGAACTTCAAACTGTAACTCAAGAAAAAAAGCTCCAATTAACCGAGCAAAACATTGAACTAACAAAAAGGTTCAGCGTTTTTGACTATAACAAAACTTTAGACGTAGCAACATCAGATTCTAAATTAAGCTATAACGAAATCAAAGATTTGTACGAAATAGGAATAAGCATAATAAACAATGACAGAGCAATACAAGACGATTACAAGGCTTATACGGCCAACTTAGAAAGCAAGGTTGATAGTTACTTTAAAAGCTTAAAAAATGGTGAGGCACCAAAAATAAAAATCAGCAATGAAGACTTATTCCTCTACTTTTATGTCAAAACAAACACAAAAAACGATGACGGAAGCCTAACAAAGATATCTGTGGAGACTAATGTTTATAGGGATTATTTGAACAACGCTAATTTTTGGCTAGAAAAAGACTTTGTTAAAAAAAACAAATACTGGTTTGTTCACCTACTAGCAAGAGATGAACAACGCCTAAAACCAACAAAAAGCAGCGTTCAAGATGTATTAGCTCAACAAAGAGGAATGAAAAATCTAGAAATTTTGGATATGGAAAGCCAATTCCCAGTGAAATACCGCTTTAAATTCCCAACAGAAAGCAAAGCGAGCATCTTTTGGGGAACGTTCGGCTTACTCTTCCCGCCAATTAGAAATGTGCTCTTCACCTACTTACTAAGAAGGGAAAGCGCAACAGCAAGAACATACTTTGGCAACAGCGTCTTAGGAGGAATATTCAACGGCTTAACAGGCGTGTTGCTTCTTGATGGCATCCACCCACTTGTTTACCCGATAAGGATGTTTGCCACACCATTCATAATCCAACCAATAAGAAAAGCATTATGCGGAGATCGAGACTTTATCGAATAGGCATAAAAAAAATGGTTTACAAAAAATTAATCGCGACAACCGGAATCGTTTTGGCAGGAAGCTTATCGCTAGCTGCGCCCCTGCAACAAACAAATGAACCTGCGAATCAACAAAAAAGCTTGAAAAGCGAAAAAGAACTAATCAACAATTATGCGCAAACACTTGAAAAAGCAGTCGAAGACGGAGTTATTGATTACAAAGAAGTTTTAGGGCTGCATTCGGTTTTGAAATCTTATTTCAACCAACAACAGCAAGGAATAGTTGAACCCTCCCCTAAACCTCTTATCCAGGAAGGAACAAAAGAAGTTTTGGGCGCTATTGAGGAAAAAATCCTTGTAAACTATCCTGGGCTGATTAACAAGCAAGAAGGATTGTTTGTCGGAATAAGCTACCCTGCAACCCAAACATTGAACGAAGAAGAAAAAAAAGCCATAAATGAACTCGCCAAAAAATACCCGAATAATACCGATTTAAAAATTTTGGAAGAAAAAACTGAAGTGACTGTTGTAGAGCTAGCTAAAACTTACTTAGGCATAAACAAAATCATTGAACAAGCAGCTGCTGAAGAAAAAATACAGCTAGAGTCATTTCGTTTTGTAAACCTTTCAGGCTTGGATGTGAACAAGTTAAAGAGAACTTATGATTTGCTGGATAATTATGCAGTTTGCGCGGAAAAGTTTCAAAAAAAGATATCCGAATACATCTCACCAGGCATATTGGACTATGACAGCGCCAGTACAGAACGATATGTCAAATCAGAATTGTATGCAATAATAAATGCTGAATTTAGCTCACAAATAAACCGGCCCTTTGAGGCAAAGATACGCGAAGGGGCTATACCAAAAAAAGTGCGAATTCCGTGGCTGCCAATCTATGCCTCATTACCACTAGGGCTTATTGTGCCAATTGCGAGGATAGCTTTTATGCAGAAATGGACAGGAAGAAGAGTTGACTTATTTGACATATTCGATGGTGGCGGAAACATTTTAAGTGGGCTAATATTTGATGGAATTCACCCCTTGGTTTATCCAACAAGGCTTATTGCCCCAATCGTTTTTGAACCGATAAGGAAAGCTATGGGTTGGCAAGCATAAAAATCGCGGGTAAGCTTTTATTCAAAAAAAAATTCACCGTAAAGGTTAAAAACTTCTTAAGCCATCACTTGTCCTTAATGGAAAAGCTGTTAGCAAGCCTTCACCCGTTAGAAAGAAAAATCGTTCCTTTCCTAAAAGATGGCGTAACGCTTCAAGAATTAGTTTACCTTTCCCATCTTAAGGAGGTTGAGGTGATGCGGGCGCTGCAATGGCTTGAAAACAAGGGCGTTCTAAAGATAGAAACAACACTCAAAGAAGAGGCAGTATTAGGTGAAAATGGGGCTAAATACTTGGGGGAAGGGCTTCCAGAAAGAAGATTCTTAGAATCGATAAAAGAAAAAGAAAAAATCTTGGAAGAGATAGATGTGCCAAAAGATGAGCTGAATGTCTGCCTCGGAATCCTTAGGAGAAAAGCGGCCATAGAAATAAGAAAGGACGGAGAAAAAACAAAAATCAAGATAACTGACAGCGGAAAAAAAATTCTTAGCAAAGAAACGCTGGAAGAGCAATTCCTAAAAAAAATCCCGTTAAGCATCACAGGCTTAAGCCAAGAAGAAAAGTTTGCCTTAGAAAGCCTGAAACAAAGAAAAGGCATTATCAGCGTAAAACTAGTAAAAACAAAAAAAGCCAAACTAACAGAAGTGGGCTATCAATTAATTTCTACAAAAATAAAGCAGGAAGAAATTATTGACTCTTTAACGCCAAAAATGCTGATTGATGGCAGCTGGAAAAACAAAAAGTTTCGGAGCTACGACGTAAAAATCAATGTCCCAAAAATTTTTGGGGGAAAAAAACACCACTACAGAACATTCCTGGAAAGCGTAAGAAACAGGTTTTTGTCATTAGGATTTTCCGAAATGGCTGGCCCAATTGTTGAAACAGACTTCTGGGATATGGATGCCTTGTTCATGCCCCAATTCCACAGCGCAAGAGACATACACGCAGCATACTACATCAAAGAGCCGAAATACGGAAAGATTGACCAAAAAATCTTGGACAAAGTTAAAGCAGCACACGAAGACGGTTTTAAAACTGGAAGCAAGGGCTGGGGATACAAATTTGATGAAACAAGAACAAAACGGCACCTGCTAAGAACTCAGGGCACCGCTTGCTCAGCAAGAATGCTTGCCTCAAAAGACCTAAAAATCCCTGGAAAATACTTTGCCATATCAAGATGCTTCAGGTACGACATAATTGACGCAACGCACAACTGCGATTTCTACCAAACAGAAGGAATAGTTATTGAAGAAGGGCTAACATTTAGGCACCTCAAAAGTTTGTTAAAAATGTTTGCTGAGGAATTCGCAGAAACTGAGAGCATAAAAATAAAGCCTGCCTATTTCCCGTTCACAGAGCCATCAGCGGAGCTCTTCGCCAAGCACCCAGACCTAGGATGGATTGAGCTTGGGGGATCCGGGATATTCAGGCCTGAAGTCACAAAGCCTTTGGGAGTTGACGTACCAGTAATAGCTTGGGGCTTAGGCATTGACAGAATAGGCATGTTCAAGATGGGAATAAAAGACATCCGGCAATTATTCTCCCATGATTTAAACTTTTTAAGGAGCCTAAAATGCCCACAATAACCTTCTCACTAAAAGATCTCCACAGCCTAATAGGGAAAAGCATCAGCGCAAAAGAAGTTGAGCGCTTGGCAGAATACGCGAAAGGCGATGTTGAGGAAATAAACAACGATGAAATAAAAATTAATTTTGAAGATACAAACCTCCCTTACCTTTGGAGCATCGAAGGATTCGCGAGGCTGCTGAAAGGGGTGCTTGGAAAAGAAAAAGGGATTCCAAATTTTGAAGCAGAAAAAAACAATGAAACAATAATCGTTGATAAAAACCTGAAAAATGTTAGGCCATTCGTAGCTGCTTTCGCTGCTAAAGGGCAAAAAATTAATGCTCCTTTGCTAAAACAAATTATTCAGCTTCAAGAAAAAATATGCGAAAGTTACGGAAGAAAAAGGGAGAAGGTCGCCATTGGCGTTTATTCGCACAAAAAAATAACGTTTCCAGTGCATTACAAAGCAACAGACCCTAATTCCGTACAATTTGTCCCGCTAGACTACAAGATTGATATGACTCAAGCAGAAATTTTAGACGCGCATCCAAAGGGGGTGGAGTATGGGTGGATACTTAAAAACGCAAAAAAATACCCCCTCCTCATCGACGATAACGGCCAAGTTCTTTCTTTTCCGCCAATTATCAATTCAAATTTTTCTGGAAAGGTGGAAGCAGGAGACTCAGATTTTTTGGTTGAGGCCACAGGCACCGATTGGGACGCAGTTCATCTCGCGCTAAACATATTCGCCCAAGCTTTTTTTGACAGGGGCTTCAAAATTTATGCCCTAAAAATAAAATACGAGGACAAAACCGTCTACACACCCTTCGATTTTAATGAAACCATTAAATTAAGCCCTACAGATGTTGAACACATCTTGGGTTTGAAACTAAGCGAGAATCAGATTAAAGCTTTTTTGGAAAAGGCAAGATTTGGCTACAAAAAAGGCGTTGCCCAAGTCCCCTTCTACAGAAAAGACGCCCTGCACAAAGTTGACGTGATAGAAGATATCGGGATAATGTATGGCTATAACAATTTTGGGGAAACAGAACTAAAAAGTTACACAGCCGGAGAACCAAAACCAATAGTCAAATTAGCAAACCTCAGCAGGGATTCAATGATAGGCTTAGGCTACCAGGAAGTTATGAGCGCAATGCTTTCAAACAAATCAGTTCTTTATGAAAAAATGTGCATCAAAGACTTCGGAACAATCGAAATAGAATCCTGCATGTCAGAAACACACTCAGCGGTAAGAACATGGATAACTCCACAATTATTAGATGTGCTATCAAAAAATAAGCACATAGAATACCCTCAAAAAATTTTTGAACAAGGATTGATAACAAAAAAGGATTTGGAAGATTGCGAAAGGCTGGCCTCCGCCACTGCTCACCCAAAAGCAACATTCACAGAAATAAAACAAGCCCTCGACTTCATGATGAGAAATCTCGGATACAGCTATCTTATTGAAAATGGTAAGCATGAAAGCTTCATCGAGGGAAGAGTTGGCAGGATCATTGTTAACAACCAAAAGGTTGGCTACATAGGGGAAATCCATCCGCAAGTGCTGGCCAATTTTGGATTAGAAGTGCCTGTAGCTGCTTTCGAAATAAACTTAACTGATCTCTTCAAAATTTGAACAAAACTTTTTCAAAACCAACAACTTTTTTATTAAAAAATTTTATACCTTCTTTTTTTAGCATAGCCGCTTTTTTCTTTGTTCCTTTTGCAAACCCGCCAACTTCCCCGCTGGCTTTGACAATTCTGTGGC
>JACQSW010000041.1 GCA_016211095.1 Candidatus Woesearchaeota archaeon
ACAATTTGTACCCACCCTTGTGCGAGTATAGGGTCTCTTTGCTTCATCTTTTGGAGATATTGCTTTATGTCCTGAGAATCTGTAAGAATAGCCACGATGTCTTCGACAACAAACCACCATTCATTATAGTGCCAAGTCCTTCGGATATCCTTCCCTTGAAAAACGGCTAAAGTATTATTTTTTTCCATTTAGTATATCAAACTCTTGCTCATTTAAAAAATTTGTTAGCTAATTTCCGAAATCTTTTTTTAAAGAAAGGATTGGCGTTTATAAACCCTACACGCACATTTGTCGCGTGTCGCATGGCCACCCCACTTAAGTTCTGAATTCATCAATTGGCTAAAGCCAACAGCTTTCTTCAGACAACAGATTACAGAACAAAAAAATCAGCTTAAGATTAAATACTTTTTGGGCAAAATTATTTGTGATAGTTCTCTTTCTTAATTATTGTGAAAGCCCGATAAATCTGCTCAGCCAACATCAACCTTATCATCTGGTGGGGAAAAGTCATTTTTGAAAAAGAAAGCCTGAAATTCGCCTTTTCTAAAACATCTTTTGTTAAGCCTTCCGGACCTCCAACAACAAAAGTTATTTGCCTATTTGTTAACAATGAAGCTAATTCTTCTGAAGACATCTCCCTACCCTTTACGTCCAAAACCGCGATAAAACCTTTGGCGTGTTTAAGAATTTGCTCCTCTTTCTTTACTTCAATCATCTCGATTTCTGAGTACTTTCTGATTCTTTTTAAGAACTCATTAACGCCCTCAACCAAATATTTTTCCCTAAGCTTTCCAACGCAAACTACCCTAATCATTTGAAGAAGAATTCACGGGTTCGCTGGCTTGTTCAGAAACGTTTTCTGGCGGGGAAAGAATTGGCTGGCTAACATTCCCCTCCACGCTGATATTTGTTTGCGGCTCCGGCAATGCTTCTTCAGCCACAAAATAATTGTTATAAACGTATAACGCTATAAGAAAAGCAACCGCCAAGACGGCTATTTTAAACACAAGCTTCGTCACTTTTTTAATCAGGAACAAAACGATTAAAACAACAACAAAGATTAGTATCCAAGACCAATTCATAACTTTTAAAGTATCTTTTAAACTATTTAAATCTTGCTTTGAAAAAAAGCTTTTTCTTTCCAAAAATTTATAAGACCATCAATAATCAGTTGGTTGGAAGCCAGCGTGTCACAACTCGGTACTGAGTCAGTCTCGAAAACTGATGTCCTCACGGACTTCCAGGTTCAAATCCTGGCGCTGGCGTATCTCTTTCTGGCCGCCGTTTTAGGCCAATTTTTTGGTCACTTCAGTATCCGTCGAAACGTGATGTCGGCAGTTCTTTTTTCGAAATTGGTTAGTAAAGCTTAAAAAACAAGCACTAATTACTTTTAAGTGGAAGGGAAAAATGTTAAGATTGTCTTTTGAAACATCAAGGGTAGACTCATTGATTGATATCGCGAATAAGGGTATTAGACTGTTTAGCCCTTACGATAAAAAACTAAACGGCTCTTTAACTTTTTTGCAGAAGAATAAAAATAGGGAAAATTTGGTGATTAAAGTTGATTGCAATAAAGGCAAAATCGGTGGCTTAGAGGTCGAAGTTGAACAGCAATACCCTCTTAACCGCAAAGATGCCAATCCCATTTTGGATCAAAACGTTGTTAGAAGGATTATAAGCGATTTCGGCGGCCCAGAAGGCTTTGTTTTTCCAGGATCAACTTCTATTGGATTATATATTCAAGGAAGCTGCTCATTCTTTGGGGATTACACTGTGGAAATAGAAGAAAATCCTTACAAGTTAGGCAGGAACGTTGCTATAAAATCTCCATTAACAGCTAGCGAAAAAGAAATACAAACTTTTGTGGAACTCCTCAAAATCTTAAAAGTTAGCTACAAGAAAATGGAAAGTAATTTGAATGTAAGCTCTTTATCCAGTAAAAAGCCAACGCCAGAAATGCAGGCAGAAGCGTATGCGTGGGCGATAAAAAACGGCTTCGGCGTAAGGCTGTTCAGCTACAGCCCAAATGGAAGAGTCTTAATCCAAGAGAAAGAGAGGGCATACCCAAAAAGTTACCAAACAACATTAAACATCAGCAGGAAAAAAAGCCTTTTCAGCTTCAAAAAAGAAATGAATAAGCTACAATCCCTTATAGAAAAAAATTTTGAGCTAAAATTTGGTGGAAAAATTTGGGAACTAACTGCGTCAATAATAAAGACGCCGCCTGTAAAAATAAAGTAGTGGCGCACAAAAAAGTATTTATACACCTTCTTCAACTATTATTGGGATGGGCTTAAGGGACATTTTCAAAAAAGCAGAAAAGCCGCTAGAAGAAAAAAAGTTAGAAGCAATAACAACAGACGAAAGTGTTATTGATGAGTGGAACGTTAAACTGCAATCGTCTTTTTGTTCAATGCTGCGGGACTGGAAAGATGACTTCAAGGCTTATGTGGATTATTCTAAAAGTTTTAAGATAAAACCAGATTTAATAACAAAGTTCAATGAATCTTTAGGAATGGGTGCGGGCTGGAATAGGGGTACACATAGGGGGTTATTCCTCTCGGCGCTAATACAGACTAGCTATGACCAAGGCAGTAATAATTTTGAATTTGAAGAAATAAGCGCTAACCTTTTTGGCGGGTGGCTGGAAGGCAAAGAGTCTAACACCTTAAAAATAAGAGTGAAAAAAATTAGTGGCCATTTCCAATTCTGGGAATCAAATTATACTTATTTAATTGCAGAAAATTTTGTTGGTGATTGGGGCCTTTTTCAATCAACCTACTCGACAGCAAAAATAATAAGCTATGATGGGCAAAACTTTGGCATAGGAATGCAGCACAACACAATAGTCGCCCTGAACCAAAACATTCTTGAAAGGCTAAGAGCCCATTGCAACCAAACAAACAACACATTCACAAAAACAAAAGGTTAAATCTTCTATAAAAAAATATATAAACCTTTCAACATAAAATTAAGCTCATGGTAAGTTTTGATTTAGCGTTAATCATCCAAATATTCATCTTATTAAACCCTTTTTCGTCATTTCCCTTCCTCCTATCAGCCTATGAAAACAGGCTTAACGTAAGATTTATAGCGGCAAAATCAGTAATCGTCGCATTTATAATAGCCATATCCATAACATTCGTAGGGCCGCTGCTATTCAAGGTGTTTGGCATAACATTGGATTCTTTCAGGATAGCAGGGGGAATAGTGCTGCTCTTGTTAGGCATAGAAATGATTCGGCCGCAACACGAAGAACACCCAAAAAGCGGAGAAGTCAACAGCTTAATAACCTTAATAGCAACACCCCTGCTAACAGGGCCTGCAACCATATCATTCATAACGATAAAGGCTTACGAAATAGGCAAAACGCCAGTGCTAATAAATTTATTCATCGCATTTATCTTAGTTGGAATAACGTTCATGATATTCTCTCTCCTCGTCAAAAAAATAAATGCAACTGTAATAGACATAATATCGAGGATTATGGGGTTATTCCTAACAGCAGTTGGAATAGAAATGATCACAAAGGGCGTTGAAGAAATAATAAAAATAGCGCTCTAAAAAAAAATTTTTTAAATGAAGGGAGGAAATCTAAAATGGTAGAAGGATACTGTATGAAGTGCAAGGCCAAAAAAGTTATGCAAGACGCAAAACCAAGCAAAATGGCTAACGGCAGAGACTGCGTTAATGGAAAATGCCCTGCTTGCGGCACAAAAATGTTCAAAATAGGAAAAATGTAATATAAAAGCGCAAAAAAAAAGCAGTTTTGCAAAAACCAATTTTTCTTTTTTTATCTTTTTGAAAATAGGGATAAACTGGTTTGGTTTGACGACGTATACGCTCTTTTGATTAACCAGCTTTAACCGCTTAAACTTCTTCTTGCGAATCTTAGAAAGAACACCAATCAACCTAACCAGCTTAACCTTACTCAAAATTTCAAATTCAGTGGGCTGCAAGCCCGCTAAATCTTCAAATGATTTCGCATTTGGGAATGAGCCCAGGGGGATTTGAACCCCCGACCTACTGATTAAGAGTCAGTTGCTCTAGCCAGGCTGAGCCATGGGCCCTAATTATGAGAGAAAAAGGTTTGTTTTTTCTTTAAAAGTTTTTTCGTTTTGCTTAATCAGCATTATTCATCTTAGAAGTCGAGCGGCGTTCTTCTCCTGCCTATTACTGAGAGCAGGGCTTCGTCAATAAAGTCAATTGTTTTTCTTAGCATTCTGTGTCGCAGTTTTGGGAAGGCTTTGCGCCCGCCAACATATATCCTTGTGCTTATGTCTGGGCTGAAGTCGGACCTGCCGCTGTTGCCTCGCACGATTATCAGGCTGTTTATGGCTGCTTCGCCGATTAGCCCGCTTTCTAATACGTCTCCAGAGATGGTTATTTTTGTTGAGTCTGCACCGCGAGCTACTTCTTCTCCGGCGTCTCCTTCAACTTTTATTTCACAGTTTCTTGAGTAATGCCCTAATTCTCGGCCAGCATTGCCTTTTATGGAGAGTTTGGTGTTTCTTGCGTTGCTTCCTGCGTAGCCGCCCACATTTCCCTTTACTTCTATGGTGCATTCTTCTCCGCAAAAGAATGAGAATTCGCCTGCATTGCCTATAAGTTTTAGTTTCGATTTTTTGGCTTCTTGGTAGGCGTGTGTGCCTATGTTTCCGGTGATGTAAGCTGTTAGGCTTTTTGATTTTCTGCCGAAGAAGCTTCCGCAATCGCCAACTATGTCAAGCGTTAGGTTTTCTAGGCCAACCCCAAAGTGGTTTAGGGGTGTGTGCGTGCTGAGGAAGTTTAGCTTAAATGTTTCTCCTGGGCTGCTTATGCCTTTTATTAACGCGGTTAGGTATGCGCCTGTTTTTTGTTTAAAATCAGGGTGGTCTGTTAATTCTTCCATTGCGAAGCAGAAGTTTTCAACGTCGCTTTTGGTGTATAAGACTTGTTTTGTGAATTGTGATGCTAGGGTAACGAGTTGCATCCCCTCATAATTGTAACCGCAAAGTTTTTCTTCTAAGAATTCTTCAAAGTTGCCCATAACGTGAGCTATGCCTGGTTTTTTGCTGAAGTCTAGGCTTTTTTCTTTTATTTCTTTTTTTGTATACTGCTTAAACAGTTTCCCTGCATCTTGCTCATTTATTTTGTTAGCCAATATAGCCTGCCTTTTAGTTAAATTAACTTATATTATGTTCGGTAGGTATTTTAATGTTACTATTTTTATAGGGAAGGTTTTTTATTCTGGGGTTACTTCTTTTAATTTTTTGTTGTCTTCCTCTTCTAAGAAGTCTTCGTA
>JACQSW010000042.1 GCA_016211095.1 Candidatus Woesearchaeota archaeon
AATTATGGAAAAGAAATAGTTAAGAATAAGATAATATTAAAAAATGCGCAGAGGTTTTATGAATTAGTTAAAGAGGCAATAGACAATGGATATAAAGGTTAAAGGATATTTGGAGAGGGCAGAAAACGAGCTTGTCTTAGCTAATGCTAATTTTTCACTTTCAACAAATAATGATGTGAAGTTGAAATTGGGTATTAGTATGGATAAAACTTTCTTTAATAATGTCATTTCTGAAAGCTATTATGCAATATTTTACTGCGCAAAAGCATTTCTTATTTCATTAGGAATTAAAACAGAACCACCTGAAGAACATAAAAAAACCTATGAAGAGTTTAAGAAAATAGTTGAATCTAAGAAATTAGACAGGCAGTTAGCTGAAATCTATGAGGAAGAATCCGGAAAGGCAGAAACTTTACTAAAAATCTTTTTTGATGAGAAAAGAAACAGAGGAAGATTCACTTATAATGTGAACGCCAATGCAAACAAGCCATTTGCTGAATCATCAATAAAGAATGCAAAGTTCTTCTGCTCAACAATCAAACATCTGATAGAGAGCGAATAATAAAACAGGAAGTAACTGTTTAGCTACCCTAATTTTATAAGGCAAGAGAGGGTATTTTAAAGCAATTATGGCCAACCTAAACACATACAATTCTCAAAAAATTTTTTAAACCCAAACAACTATTAAAATACACCTTGGAAGCCTCCTCAATCCTTCTCATAATAGCAAGCCTCTACGTAGGGTGGAACATAGGGGCAAATGACGCAGCCAACTGTATGGGAACAGCGGTGGGAGCAAACCTAGTCCACTACAAAAAAGCAATAATGCTCGTCGCCATCATAGCCCTAATCGGCGCCGCGCTCCAAGGAAGCTCAACAATAAAAACAGTGGGGGAAGGAATAGTAAACCCAACGCAAATAAGCGAAAGCGAAGCAGCGGCAGCCCTATTCGCAGCAGGATTCCTAGTAACCATCCTAACAATATTTGGCCTACCAGTCTCAACCACCCAATCAGTAATAGGGGCCATAGCAGGATTGGGCGCATGGATAGGCATCGAAGTCATGTGGGCAAAAGTAACAAAAATATACCTACTCGGCTTTGCAAACGCGCTAATCTCACTAATCCTAGCATACCTAATATACAGATACCTAAATAGGGCGCTGACAAGCGGAAGATTCCTCGCAATAGAAAAAAGGCTTGGAACAATCGTTGTGCTAAGCGGAATATTCTTCGCCTACACACTCGGGGCAAACAACGTCGGCAACGCAATGGGCCTAATCGTAGAAAAAAATATTATACCCCTAATATTCGGCGGGCTTATAGGCGGAATAGCCTTAGCCTTCGGCGTAGTAAGCCTAGGGGGAAAAGTCATGCGCACAATCGGCAAAGAAATAACCATCCTCGACCCATCCATGGCCCTTTCAGCCCAACTAGCCTCAGCCACAAGCGTCTACTCGCTAACCCTTATGGGCATACCAACATCAACAAGCTTCGCAATCGTCGGGGCAATAGTCGGCGTCGGCCTAGTAAAAGGAGCGGCTGCTTTAGGGAGGTCAACACTAAAAAAAATCGTCTTGGGATGGGCCTTGACGCCATTCCTCGCGGCAATAATATCAATAATCCTATTCAACGTGATAAAGCTATTTTGAAAAAAGTTTATAAATCAAAAGAATAGAGGTAAAATAAAGAATGGGCTTAAACATACTACCAATTTTTGGCAGAAGCCAAGAAAAAGACGCATTGGAGCTGTTCAAGCAACTAGTTGAAAAACTAAAAGTAATGAGGGAAAGATTTGCCGAGCTGAACAGCCTATTTCTAGAAGGGGATTACAAAAAGGTTGAGGAATGCTCAATCAAAATATCAGAAGTAGAGCTAGAAGTAGACATAATAACCCGAAGCATAATAAAAAGTTTATACGAAGGGGCTTTCCTCCCAGACATGCGCTCCAGCCTCTTCTCGCTTACAAACAAGCTTGATGACGTGGCAGACTCGATAGAAGATGTCGGCAAATACACAATTTACCTGAGAGACAAAACGGTTTCTACAAAAATAAAAGAAAAAATTGATGCACTCTTCAAAACAGTGCCACCCTCAATAGAGCTCTTAGAAAAAGCGCTAACCGCGATACTTAATGACGACGGAAAATTCGAGTTCTTCCAAGACGTTAGAAAAGTTGAACACGAAGCAGACATCCTAAAAAAAGAGATTTTTGACATAATCTTATTCGATAAAAAGCTGGACCACCTCTCAAGCAGGGTAATACTCCAATTGGCAAACCTCATAGAAACCATTTCTGACCACGTTGAGGAATGCGCTGACAGGATACAGATGCTAAGAATATTAAGAGGCGCTTAATTTTTTTATTTTTCTTCTTTTAAAATGAACAAATAGTGCGATATTAATCATTATCGCGCTGATGGCAATTGCGGAAATCAAATAATTTTCAGTATTCTTATTTTCTAGTATGACTGAACCAGTTATTGCATCAAGCACCCTTACTGAATCTTCGTTTATTTCAATTTCCTTGTTTTGTGTTGCGTCTTTAACGACTATGTTTTCCGCTTGTGTTGGCAGTTCAAATACTAAGCCTTCTTTTTGCTCTTTTACCTTAAGCCGTTTTATCCATTTGACTGGCTGGTTTATTTCTGCCGGCTGCTGTATCAGTTCCTCCTCAACTTCTTTATCAGGCTTTACTGAAACTGTTTTAGAAAGGACAACTGAGTTGTTTAGCACTAATTCGACGAGTGCTTCCCCCTCTTTGCCTTGGAGGCTGAATTTGGATAAATCTATCTGCAATGTGTTGTTTGTAAAAAACCCTTCCGCTTCCCTTTCTTCAGAGTACCCGTTTAATGAGATTCTTATTGACGCTTCAGAAATATTCATTGAGTCGCCAACTTCTAGCGTTACAAGTGTTGCGTAACCAGTTATTTTTGCGTCGAGAACAAAAAACCCTATAGAGAACAATAAGGCAAAAATTATTGGGAGGATAGTGACTTTGATCGGTTTTGGGATGTAAGCAAAAAATGGTTGGCTGGCAACTTCTTTCTGTTTTTTGTAGTGGCTTACCCTTTCCAGCCCGTTTTGTTTTATGCTATCATAATAATCAAGCCAGTAATTTAGGGTTTTTCCCTGCAAATAATGATTCAGCAAATACTCATATTCAGCGTAACTAATTTTTTCCCCTTCATACCTCGCTGCAAAATCTTTAACTTTTGCAACTAACTCCTTCTTTTTTTCTTCACAAACACTTATTCTGCTTTCCAGCTCGTTTATCTTCTCCTTTTTTGAGGGCAAACTATCAGAATCATTTTGTACGCCCCTTTTC
>JACQSW010000043.1 GCA_016211095.1 Candidatus Woesearchaeota archaeon
GGATAATGTATAATGCTGGTACGACCAAAAACATCGAGTATTCTGTTTTTCTATGAATCTTTTCCACGAGATGGTCTTTTTTTAATTCTGAAAGTTCAAGCATCAAAATGTTTATTATGAAGGTTGAAAGCAGCACGAAATAGGTTAGCACCATAAACTTGTCTGCAAAAGTTAAATAGCCAACCGGCGGAATCTGATTCGAAATAGACACATGAAACATGACGGAAGCAACCAAACTGGAGCCCACCATTCCCAATCGCGTGTTAATCTTGTCAGGATCCAGCACAAAACTGAATAAGACAACTAGCAATATAAAAAATACTGGGAGGAAAGTTTTTAAGAATGCGTTAAAGACGATTCGCGAAATATCTATGTTAAAGATATACTGCGAGTAAGTCTCATCATAAATTTTGTAATCATGCTCTTTAACCACAGCATTCCATCCGTCCAATTTCCAGCCGCTAAAAGCGATTGATTCCTCAATCCCTGATTCATCAACTAAAGGCACATACCTTATTTGATCTATCGTGTTTTTTTTGTCTTCCAAAACTATTTCCATCTTTTGGCTGTCAAAAGGAAATCTCTTGAGGTCAATCGGACTATTCAAGTTTGCTTGGATTCGATAAAATTTTTCTGTTGGCTCATCAAGGATTTTGTCTACGCTTGATGCACGGCCATTCATAAACTCAAAATTTTCAGGCGAACATTCTTCATTACATTTAATGGAAAGGTAAAAATCAGCTGTAAACGTGCCAGTTGCGATGTCAAACTTGCCAAGATTTAACACATAAAGCCCGACGTTAACGTCTTGGGCGCTGACCTGCAGCGGCAACAAAGCGAAGAGAAGCAAAATTAGTGCGAACAAAATTTTTTTCATAGCTTCTTTTTGTAATTGCTCACATTTATTAATTTTTTGGTGAACCGATTTATTCCAACAAAATTATTTTTTTTACCATTGATATTTGAATGGATTAAGTAAGGATACACCAAAATTTTCTTCTAGAACTTGCGTTAAGTTTAAAAATTAACCTTTTGAACAGAAGTAATGGCTATGGAATTTGTTATAGGGTTAGGCAGCAGGATAAAAAGGGATGATGATATTGGGAATTTGGTTGTTGAGGAACTAAAAAAAAGGGGATTGCAAGATTTTGAGTTCCTTATCGCTGGAAACGCTTCAGAAAATTTTTTGGGCTATGTAAAGGAAAAAAATCCTTCCCGAATCTTTTTTGTAGATGCAGCGGATTTTGAAGGTAAACTGGGTGAAGTTAAATGCTTTAGTGTTGAAGATTTGAGTGAGGTGAGCATGGTAACAACCCATTCTGCGCCGCTATCATTGTTCCGTAAATTCTTGCCTAAAACAAAAATTTTTGTTATCGGAATAAAAATAAAAAGCACCGATTTTGGTACGTCTCTATCTAAAAAGGTTAAGGAAGAACTGCCTAAGATAATCAAGAGAGTTGAAAGCATTATTTTACAATGAATTTTTTTTTGTCATTATCTGCATACTCAAATTCTGTTGTGAAAGCGATGGCGGCAACAGGGCAAACGTCAACGCATAAGCCGCAGTAGCAACACTTGCCCATATCAAAGTCTATTCTTCCTTTTTTGTAGAATGTTATTGCGTTAGCAGGGCAATTTTTGAAGCACTGCTGGCAACCTATGCATCTTTCGTTGAAATATTTTATTTTGCCCCTGAAGTGGGGGTAAGCTTCAAGTTTCTCTTTAGGATAATTTTTTGTGGAGGGCTTTTTGAAAAAGTTTTTTACGCACTCAGTTTTTATTCCCATATTCTTTTTCACCATACAATAAATCTTATTCGGATAAACTCTATCAGGGCGAAAATAAAAACAAAAATCAGCTTATTGAAAGCCTGATCAACCTTGTATCTGCATGTAGTTGCATGCCAAAAGCCTAAGGCCAAAACAATCAGTATTGTTAAGCTTAGGAAGGCTAGCAAGTTAAAATAGCCGAAAAATAGTGCGACGCTTAGCATGGCGAAGAAGGTGAGCTTCATCATTTTTGCCAATTCTAAAAACATTAATCCTTTTCCGCTGAATTCTGATTCTGCCCCAGCCATAATTTCGGGGCTAGCCTCTACTGTGTCATAAGGCGTTGTTCTCGTCTCTGTAAGCATAACGTAAAAGAAGCACACAGCAGCAATCGGTAGCTTGATTAGTTGCCAGCTTTGCGTTAGACCCGCCAAGCTCGTGATGTTGTTGAAAATGAATAAGGTTAGGATTACTATTGCAAAGATTGTTTCGTAACAAACCATAAGGGTAAGCTCCCTCATGGAAGCTATCACGCCGAATGGGGAGTTTGAGGCGAAGGCTGCTAAAACAAATAGCGCGCTTTCCAACGCAAGGAGGTAAACCAATAATAAGAAGTCGTATTTGAAAGACACAACCTTCAAGGGGATAAACACAAATAAGGCTAAAGTTGTGATGAGGTAGAGTGGTGGAATTATTTTGAAGAACACATTTTTTTCAGCTAAAGAGTCGCTGCTTTTTTTTTGGTAAAGCTTTATGAGGTCAAAGAATGGCTGCCAGATAGGGGGGCCAACCCTGTTTTGCATTCTTGCCACTGCTTTCCTCCTAACACCATCCATTAAGACTGCAAACGGGATTATTAGCAAAAAACCTATTATTTTAGCAGTATTTATATCTAAATTCATCCTCTTTCAGCACCTCTTCTTTTCCGTTCTTCACCACGATGATCCTTTCCATGCAGCCAAAACATGGGTCAAGTGAAGACAATATCACAGGTATGTCCCCTATTGTTTTGCCTTTTAGCAGGTGGGGTATTACGCTTATGTTTATGAAAGTCGGCGTCTTTATTTTTCCCCTCGTTACCAGGCTGTTTTCGATTCTGTAGAAATGAAAATTTTCTCCCCGAGGAGCTTCCACCCGCCCATAACCCTCAGCATTTGGCAGGGAAATGCTTGGCAGGGGCTTAGGGATTGGTTCATCACCTAACGCTTTAATCATTTGCTTAACTATCTTTATTGATTCTTCAATCTCTCGCAGCCGCACAATGAGCCTTGCGAATGCGTCGCCACCTTTTTCTGTTACTAGTTCAAAGTCCGCTTCTTTGTATGCCGCGTAAGGGTCATCTTTCCTGACGTCAATTTTTACTCCCGAGCCCCTCGCAAACGGCCCAACAAGGCCAAACTTTTTTGCTTCAAATTGATTGATAATGCCTACGCTGATAAGCCTCGCGTGGATAACTTTATTTTTTGTTACAGTTGAAAAGTATAAGGGCAGCTTATTTTCTACTTCTTTGATTTTTTCTAAAATAAAAATTTTATCCCCGCTAGTGAGGTCATATCTTACGCTTCCTATCTTGTTGAAGCTGTGATGCACCCTATTTCCAGTTATCCTTTCAAAAACTTCCAGGATTGATTCCCTCTCACGCATTGCATATTGGAACAGCGTGTCGAATCCTATTTCGTGCATAGCGAAGCCAAACCACAAGAGGTGGGAGTGTACCCTTTCAAGCTCCGCAGTTATAACGCGTAAAACATTCACTTTTTTTGGGGCGTTAATGTTTAACATTCCCTCAACTGCCCTTATGAAGCAGAGGCTGTGTGTGAAACTGCAAATTCCGCAGGTGTGCTCAGCTATGTATAACGCTTTTATTACAGTTTTGTTCTCAAGGATTTTTTCTAAGCCCCGATGGACATACCCCAGCCTCATCCACGCGTCCGTTATCGTATTTCCATCTAGCTTAACTCTTAAGCACATAGGCTCTTTCATTGAGCTGTGTTGCGGTCCTACAGGTATTGTGAAGTCATGCATCTTTCAGTAATGGGGGTTTCCCCTTCCAATCGTCAGGCAAAAATAATGATTCGTGGAGGTATTCGTTGCCCTTGAACTCAACCCCGAATAAATCGTGTATTTCCCTCTCAAAAATTATTCCACAAGGATGGATTTCGTGTACACTTTCAATTATTGGCTTGCCTTTCGGCAGCGAAGTTTTTAGCTCCTCAATCCCGCCCTTCTCTTTTTCTATGTAATAGATTAAAGAAATTTTTTTGTTCTCATCTAAGGCGACTATCGCTACTAACCTCCCGCCTTTTACTGTTTCCAAAATTTTTTTTGGGTCAAATTCTTTCATTTTTTACAATTTTTTTAACAGTTTTACCACCGCGTTTATTATTGCTTCCGGCCTGGGTGGGCAGCCCGGAACATAAATATCTACCGGAACTACTTCATCAACTTTTTGCCTCGTGTTGTAATAGTCCCTGAATACGCAGCCAGTTATTCCGCACGTTCCCAAAGCTATCACTTTTTTGGCTGGAGCCATTTGGCTATAAATTTTTTTCAGCCTATTTTTTGTTTGGCCATTCGTCGGGCCAGTAACAATTAGGATATCAGCGTTTCTCGGACTCGACTTCCAGACGCAACCAAAACGCTCAATATCATACTTCGGCGTAAGCAGCGCCAATACTTCGAGGTCGCAGCCGTTGCAGCTTGAAGCGTTGAATATGCTTATCCACGGAGACTTTTTTATCATATTCCTCATAGCTTAAACCTCACAAAAAAAAGCATCAACCCCAATAGTATCAGTATTATTATCAGCGCTTTCTTTTTGAAAAAATTTTTGAAGTGCCTAGGCATAACCTTTTTTTGTTCATCGCTTTCCCCGCAAAGATAAATGCTTCCTTCACTCATATTATTTTCTCCAGCAAGTAAAATTGCAATTGTGGTATTAAGCCAAAGATTATGCATAAAACTGCCAAAATGATTGCGTATGTGTTTAGTGACAAGTAACCTTTTTCTCTTTTTGATATTGGACCTATGATTAGGATGTATATTATTTTGAAGTAAACCAGAAAGAGCATTAGGGTTGTAAAAATTTCAAAAACAGTTATTATGGGGTCTATTGTGAATGATTCCTTGAAGAGCAGCCACCTAGAAACAAACAAGTTTAATCCTGGCAGGCCAGCTAGCGAAGCCGCCGCTATTACAGCTGGCACGCCGATGAGGGGATTTTTGTAGTACAACCCTTCGAGGTTGTTGAAGTTTGGAAGCTTGTCATCCCTGCTTAAAATTGATAAGGTTATGAAGAGAAGGCTCCCCGCTAACACATAATTAAAAATTTGTATAGTCCCAAGGCTCCCTATTTCCCCCTTTAGCTTAGCTATTGATAGGTCCAGCATGACAAATATTAACTGGATAAAGTTTGAGTAGATGAAAAATTTTTTTATATCCTCCTCAAAAATTGCGTAAATCCCCAAAAAAGCGATTACCGCTATCGACAACACCCCAACGATAGTCAAGGCCTTTATGTTTTTGTTTACGTATACGTTTAGGAGGAAGAATGAGGTGATTATCGCACTGCTCATCGATAGCGACGTAAGAATTGTGAGGGGGAATTTTTTCCAAAAAAAGATTGTAGCAACCAACGGCAGGATGGCTATGGCTGAGTAAAAGCCTGGAAGCATGTTCACAAAAACTAATGAAATAATAAGTGTTGGAAAAATCCAAACAAAGTGCTTCCTGTCATAATGCAAAGCGTAAAACAACTCCCCAATAAAAGGGATTAATAAGAGAATTGAAAAAAACAGCCTGAGCATATAACCTTTTTAGTGGACGCATTGCTATTTAAATTTTAAGGGTCAAAATTTTTTTTAAGTAGAAATATTTAAATACGGTTTATCACAAAAAAATGGTTACAAATGGGGCTAAACAACGTATTCGGAACACCAGAAAA
>JACQSW010000051.1 GCA_016211095.1 Candidatus Woesearchaeota archaeon
CATTAAATGTTCTAATCCATTCAGGGTTTTTTTCATTAAATTTTCTAATCTGTTCAGGGCTTATTTTAAAATTTTTTAAAGACTCTTTGTAAAAATCAAAATCAGCTCTAAAATCAAAAAGATCGGAAGGCAAGCTTTGTTCAAAACGAGCCATCAACTCATCAACAACAGACTCATCACTAACTACAACCTGCAACTTCTTTTCTTCTTCAGGCTTTTCCACTGTCCCGAATACGTTTTCTAGTCCCATTTTTTTAGGCGCCTCCGGCGCTTACCCCGACGAAACGCCCATAATAGTTGATGCCGTAGTCGCCAACGAGGCCAAGATTACTGCTGTTGAGGTACACCAAGTGCTCCTTCACTTGATTAGGATGCCCACCTTCAAATAGATGGAAATTACCCCAAGTTCCATCACTACGCTTAGCTTTGTCAAAGTAAACTTCCAAATTTTCAAAATCTACAACCCTTGCAATAACCAACGGATTATTCATAAAAGCCGTCTTTGTATGCCAATCTGATTTTGTTGCTTGGGCAACTTCATAGGGCATTACCACACCAAAATTTCTTTCTAAAATTTTCGTTTCTTTTTTCAAATCGTCCAAAGTGTAAAGCTTAACCTTTTTTCCATCAGGTAAGTTTCCTTCAAGAAGGCCATCAAATTCTTCTTGTGCATATTTTGCGTTTCCATAAATCAAACCTTCTGCGTAAGCTTTTTCAATCCTGTCGGGTGTAAGTATTCCTCCGCCGTGCAACACAACCAAAACATCCTCACCCTTCCTTCCGAATAAACCTTTTTTGTCAATGCCCATATCCTCCTCAGAATGTGTAGTATACCAGTTTTGCCAAAAATCATGACTTTTATCCGCTAAGCATTTGGCTGCTATCATTTCAGGCATAGAAGCAACGAAACCTTCAGGGCCAGCATAAGTTAAGGCTTGCCTAAGAGCATCAGGCACACCAACATAATTACCGTTACTATCTCTTTTTTCGCTGTAAAAAGTTTTTCCCAAAGCTAAAAGGTCCGCAATCCGCTTATCCCTAAGAGCCTCATCACTAACAACAACTTCCAGCTTCTTCTCTTCAACTGGTTTTTCTGCTTTTCCAAAAATTTCTAGTCCCATTTTTTTTTATTGGTTTATTGTTGTTTTTGGTTCGGGGAAGTATTGTAGTAGGTCGATTCCTATTTTGGGTGAGAGTGCTGCTGCTACTGCTTCTCTTTGCACGTTTTTTAAGAACATTTCGTATAGGGAGCTGGCTTCTTCTATGAATTTGTAGAGTGGCTCTTTTTGCGCGTAGCCTTGCAGCCAGATGCTGTCTTTGATTGCTGCTGCGGATTCGACGTAGTCGTTTATCCAGTGGTGGTCTATTAGTTTTAGCAGCAGTTTGGCTTCTAGCGTTTTGTTTTGTTTGTTTTCTTTGTAGGCTTTTTTTAATGCGTCGCTTACTTCTTCGCGGCTTGCTTGTTTTGGTACTAGGCCTGAATCGGCTAGCACTTCTTCAAGTTTTTTTCCGTCCGCGCCGCTCGTTGTCCCTTCCATTATTATGTTGTTTATCATTTTTGTGAAGTATTCGTCTATGTTGCCGCCTTCCATTGCTTCAAGAATGTTTTTTCTTAGCGCGTAAACTTGTTCCCTGTGCGGGTTTAAGGCGTTATCATATTTGATCATGTATTTTCTTCCTTCTGCGTGCATTGCTTGCACTTTTTCTTGGGCTTTTTTTATGCCGTTGGTTAGCCTTTTGTCTTCTATGCAGTCATCTTTGTCTTCTAGTGCGAAGCCAAGGATTTTTTTCCAAACATTTTCCTGGCCGAATAGCCTTATTAGGTCGTCTTCTGTTGAGACGTAGAATCTTGATTCTCCTGGGTTGCCTTGCCTTCCGCTTCTGCCGCTTAGCTGGTTGTCTATTCTTCTGTCTTCGTTTCTTTCTGAGCCTAAGACGTATAATCCGCCGAGCTCTGCAACGCCGTTTTCTAGTAGGATGTCTACTCCCCTTCCTGCCATGTTGGTTGCGATGGTGACTGCCCCTTTTTGGCCGGCTTTGCTGATTATTTCTGCTTCTTCTTTTTCTTTTTGGTAGGTTCTTCCCGCGTTTAGGACTCTGTGCGTTATTCCTTCTTCTTCAAACATTTTGCTTAGCTCTTCTGATTTTTCTATGCTTGACGTTCCAACTAGCACTGGCTGGCCCATGTTAACCCTGTTTTTGACGTCTTTGGCTATCGCTTTTAGCTTGGCTTCTTTGGTTAGGTATACAACGTCAGCTTTGTCTTCCCGGGCAATTTTTTTGTTTGTCGGTACCTGTTTTACTTTTAAGCCGATTGTTTCGTTGAATTCTTTTTCTGCTTCTTTGGCTGTGCCTGTCATTCCGGCAAGTTTTTCGTATAGCAAGAAGTAGTTTTGCTGCGCGATTTCTGCTATGGAGGCTGTTTTGTCCCCGACTTTTCTTAATTCTTTGGCTTCTATCGCTTGATGGACTCCGCCGCTGTATTGCCTGCCGTAGCTTATCCTTCCCGTGTTTTGGTCTATAAGCAAGACTTCGCCGTTCATGACTATGTAGTGTTTGCCTTTTTGGAAGAGGGTGTACGCTTCTAAGGCGAGGTTGGCAAATATTAAGGGAGTTACGCTGTTTTCGTTTGCGAACAAAACGTTTGGGTCTTGGATGTTGTCCCCCTTTATCAGCTCTTTGTCGACGAGTTTTTTGTGCAGCAAATCCCATCCCCTATCTGTGAATGTTGCGATCCTTTTTTCCTCGTCAACTGTGTAAAGCGCTTTTTCTGCAACTGCCCTTTTTTCGTATTTCCTTGTGAGCTTCGGCTTCCACCACGGAACAGGGTTTATTTCTGCCTCTTCGGTTAGGCCCTTGTTGAATTTTTCTTTTTCTTCCTTGATTACAGCATTTTTTAGCTTGCTCAATTTTTTTAGCTGCCTTTCTGTCAAGGCTCCCGCCCATTCGGTTGGTGGCAGGTTGCTGATTTTGCTAAAATTTTTTCTTAATTCTTTTTCAACTTTTTTTTCTAGTTCCGTGTTGAATTCTTGCTCTATCTTTTGCTGCTCAGCAACAATCTCTTTTACAAGGATGTTAAATATGAGGTAGCACTCTTTTTCTCCTGCTTCGTATGGTATTTGGCTGGAAAGGATTAGTGGGGTTCTCCCATCATCAATTATGACGCTGTCTATCTCGTCAACCACGCAGTAATGCCTTCCCCTCTGCGCCTGTTTTTCTAGGCTGGAGGATGTGTTGTCCCTCAAGAAGTCAAATCCTAGCTCAGAGTTTGTCCCGTAAACGATATCTGACTTGTAAGCCTTCTTTTTTTCTTCGTAAGCTATGATTAAGATTTGTTGGCTGATGTCGTTAGCAACCGCCATTTTTTGCTGCATCTCCATAAGCAGGCTGTTTTCGTCGATCTTGAATGGAAGCGTTAATCCAGATTTTTTTGCCCGAGCTGACATCTCCAATTTTTGTTGGCATTCGCCGATGCTTTTTTCAAGGCTTGTTTTGGCTTCTGCCAGCCTTTTTATTGTTTCATTTACCACAGCTAGCGATTCTGTTGGCACTGCTATGCCGACGGTGAATCCTAATGCTTCGTATATTGGGCCCATCCATTGGGCGTCCCTTATTGCCAAGTAATCGTTGACTGTGGCTAGGTGTGATCCCTTGCCGTTTTCTAATCTTTTTTCTTTTAAGCTGACCTCTTTTTTTGCAGCCTCAACTTTTTTTTGTGGCTGGCCTGTTAGGTTTATAACTGCGCCTGTTAGGCCGTTTTCTTCTATTAGCTTGTAGATTTTTTCCCTGAAAAGGCTGTTTTTGCCCCAGTCATGTGTGTCGCTTCCGACGGAGATTTTGCCGCCGTAATTTGCGAACTCTTTTAAGTAATCCCAGAATTGCGGCGAGAGTGTGCCCTGGTTTTGGGTTTCTTCCTCGCTTGGGTTTGCGTGAACTTCTATGAATATGTTGTTTTCCGCCAGCTTTTTCATGTCGCCCGGCGTGAAGTCCCTTGTTATGTTTGTGTGGGCTAAGCCTACCGGCACAGAAAGTTTTTTTCTTATGCTTATCAGGTCTTCTAGCATTAAGACGTCTTTCGCTTCTTTCGGCACATCTTTAAACCTTTTTCTTAGCTCTTGCATTTCTTTTTGTACTTCGCTGTCTTGGATGTATTCGAATAAGGCGAAGTCCAGCTGGTTCAAATCGCCGTAAGGCAGCTTGCTTATTGCCGGGTTAAGCAATGAGCTGTCAATTTCTATGCCTGCCAAAACCGTTATGCCTTCTTGCCTGGCTTTTTTTATTTCTTCAATGTATTGCTGCATCCTTTTAGAGTTGGAGATTGTCCTTTCTGCGGGGTTTTCGAGTTTGTTGGTTAAGAAGTGGTCAGTTATCCCTAAAACCCCTATTTTTCTTTCTTTTGCCTTTTCAACTGCCTCTTTTATGCTCACGTTTCCATCTGAGTAAGTTGTGTGGTTGTGCATGTCCACCCTCGGAGTTGCTGTTGCTGTTTCGAACGAGAAGGTTATTCCGCCTTTTTCTGTTTTGTAGTTTGGCAGCAGGTTTGGCTGCGCCTCTAAGAATTCCTTAACAGCGGCTAGTTCTTCTTCTGTGCCTTTCAGCGTTATCTCTTGGAATGGGTTTTGCTGGATATCTAATTTTATTTCGCGCAGCGCCATTCTGATTGTTGTTTCCAAGTCTTCCGGCGCCAACGAATTGAGCATTAACGGCATTGTTGCGGCGAGAGTTTTGCCCTCTCCGGTTTTCATTTCTGCTATGCTGTTTTGATTGAGGGCAATCGCCCCAACATACTGGACTTCGTAAGGAACCATGAACCATGTGTAGTCTTGGCCTAGGATTTTCCAACTTTTTTTCTCATCTTTGAATCTCTGCATTACTTCCCTTGTCCTTGCAAACAATTCGGGAAGGATTTGCTCTTCTGTTTCCCCATTTAGGAGCTTCTCCCGAAGCTCTTTTTTTGTGTTTTTTAATTCTTCATCGGTTAATTTAGAAGTATCTATTGCACTGATTTTTTCTACTAATTTTTTTGTATTCTTATTCTTCTTATAAAATTTGTTTAGTTCAGGATTTTTTTCTTCCATTTTTTACGTCCTCAAAAGTTTGTACCCTTCTCTGATAAAATTTGTTATCTCTACAGCACAACCTTCCGATCCCCATGCTGTATTGTATCCAATGATTGTTTCTGCTTTTAAAGAACTGTTCTTAGCACCACCCAAAGCCCATGATCCATTAATTCTTTTTGCTTCTAAAATACAGTTCTCAGCTTTGTATAGTGCATTGCGTCCATTGATTTTTTCTGCCTTAATCCTTATTGGCGCATCTTTTTGCCCTTTGAGCAATTTACCAAAACAATTAGCATAAACTTCGCCAAATTCAAAGTTGTTAAACCCTTGGGCATAAGAAGTCTGTATTAGCGCTGAGAGATATACCCCTAAATCTTCATCTGCTAGTTGTCCCACTTTTTTATTAAACTCTACTATAACCTTTGGTGTTAGTTTAAAACTTTGCAAATGCTCCTTGTGGGAATTGAAGTACCTCTCACAGAATTCATCTGACATCATTCCGCTATATTTGTTTTTTTCAAAGTGAGCTAATAATTCATTAACAACAGTTTCCACAGTAGCAACAACTTCCAAACTCTTCTCTTGTGGCAGTTGTTCTACTTTTCCAAAGATTTGTTTTAGTTCCATTTTTTTATTTCTTCTGGGATATTCCAAAATGAAAAATCTCTTCCCCTTGATATTTTGCCCCATATTCTCTTCTGTAATTTTTTTCAAAACGTTCTTTTAAAGCTACGAAAAGCTGTTTATCTTGAATATATACCTTACAATCATGGCTTTCGCCTAAATCATCTAAGCTTACTTCATCTGCGTTTCCTTTTGCTATTTCAATTGCCGAGTTATTTGCTTTCCGCAAACTCCCTTGATGCCCCACCAACTTTTCAACTTTCAAAAAACAATGGGTAGAATGGGCTAAGATCTCCCCTCCAACAACTTTCTTTGCTTTAATCCGAATAGGGTTATTTTCTTGACCGTCTAAAAATATGCCAAAACAATGAGCGCCAATTTCGTCAAACTCAAAATCGTTATGCCCTTGCCTGTAGCTTGTCTGTATTAAACCAGAAAGAAAAATACCCTTATTATTCTGATAGAATCCCCAACTTTCTTTTGGTAATAACCCCCAAATTTTGTTTATTATATCAGGTGTTATATTTAAAAAAGTTTGTAGATATTGAATATAATCAGCCCATATTTCTTTCGCCCCCTTTAACAAATTCCTTTCCCTAAAAGAGTAAGGGAAATTAGATAATTCCTTAAGAATACTTTCTTCGTTAACAACAACTTCTAGCTTCTTCTCCTCAACAGGTTTTTCTGCTGTTCCAAAAACGTTTTCTA
>JACQSW010000046.1 GCA_016211095.1 Candidatus Woesearchaeota archaeon
ACAGGAAGCTATGGGCCAAGGCAGCGGAGAGGTTCAGCTTAGGGGCTGGGTTTATAGGGAAAGAAAAAGCAAAAGCCTCGCATTCATAATAATTAGGGACTCAACAAACATAATCCAGTGTGTCATAAAAAAGGAAACTGTTCCTGAAGATGTTTGGAATGACGCAGAAAAAGTCTTGGTGGAATCCTCAGTAGAATTAAGCGGCGAAATCAAAAAAGACGTTCGCGCACCATCAGGTTATGAGGTAAGCGCAAAAAATTTTAAAATAGTTCAGTTGGCAGAAAATTTTCCGATAACAAAAGACCAAAGCACCGAATTCTTGCTGGACAAAAGGCACCTATGGATTAGGAGCAGAAAGCTTACCGCAGTTATGAAGGTGAAAGAAGCAGTTTTGAGGGGCAGCAGGGAATACTTCTACAAAAAAAATTGGCATGAAGTAACCCCGCCAATAATAACGGGCTCAAACTGCGAGGGAGGCTCAACAGTTTTTGAAATAAAATACTTCAACGAAAAGGCTTACCTCTCACAATCCGCACAGCTTTATCTTGAAGCGTTAATCTTTTCACTGGACAAAGTCTTCTCTTTAACGCCATCTTTCAGGGCTGAGAGAAGCAAAACTTCTAGGCACTTAGCAGAATACTGGCATCTTGAGGGTGAAGCTGCTTGGCTTAACTTTGAGGAGCTAATAATCTTCATGGAGGGGCTAATAGAGCACGTCTTCCAAACAGTAGCTAAAGAATGTGTGGAAGAACTAAAAATTTTAGGCAGGGACCCAAGCGATTTGGAAAAGATAAGGGTGCCATTCCAAAAAATAAGTTACGACGAAGCGCTAAAAATACTAAAAAATGACGGGATTGAAGTTGAGTGGGGAAAAGACTTGAGAACAATAGAAGAAGACGCATTAATGAAACACTACGACAAACCATTGGTTGTTACGAAGTATCCGAAAGAAGTCAAAGCATTCTACATGAAAGAAGACCCACAAAATCCTAAAGTTGCCCTTTGCTGCGACATCCTAGCTCCAGATGGCTACGGCGAAATAATCGGCAGCTCAGAAAGGGAAACAGACTACGAAAAAATTGTTGAAAAAATAAGGAACCAAGGAGAAAAAGTAGAGGATTACGAATGGTATTTAGACTTGAGAAAGTACGGTTCGGTGCCTCACTCCGGGTTCGGGCTAGGCGTGGAAAGGGTTGTTGCTTGGATATGCAAGCTGGACAACATCAAAGACGCAATACCATTCCCAAGAACAATGCTTAGAAAGTACCCCTAAAATTCGTTAAGTATTTAAGTTTTCAAGTGAAAGTATTCCTTCTTGTATGGAATCCAAAATTGTTAAGTTAAAAAAGGAAAATAATGATTTAGTGATTAGGCTAGATCGGAGCCCTTTTAGGGAAGCGGGCGGGGGCCAGCCCTGCGACACAGGGACGATAACAACTGATTCTTTTAAAGGAAAAGTAATGGACGTGTTAGAAGACGGCTCAATAAAGGTGAAGGTAGTGGAAGGCAGCCTTTCTGAGGGAGAAGATGTGATAGCAGAAATAGATGAGGGCAGAAGGAAAAGGCTTACAAGGATGCATACAGCTGAGCACATGCTTTTCAAAGCCATCCACAAAACGCTAGGCGAAGCTGAGCTAGAAAAAATACAGCTAGGGGAAGAAGAATCATCAGTGTTTATTTCTACAGAGAAAAATTTTGGGTGGGAACAGCTCTTTGAAGCAGAAAAAAAAGTTAACGAAATAATAAAAGAAGACAAAGAAGTTTTAGTCCACGAAGTAGGAAAAGATGAAGTTGTAAAATTCAAGGATTTAAGAATCAAGCTTGACAAAATAAAAACAGACAAGGTTAGGGTCATAGAGGTTAAGGATTTTGATTTCTCCGCATGCTCAGGCACGCACTGCTCAACTACAAGCGAAGTCGGCAACGTATTAGTAACGCATTTTAGGGGTGCGGGGAAGAATAGCTACGAAATAAAATTCAAAGTTGATATTGCACAAGACCTGTACGAAGCAGCAAAAACTGTTAGGCTAGCAAAAACAATTTTGGGCGTTGAGGATTCAAAAAAAATAGTGCAAACCCTCCAAAACTTAAAAAACGATTTTGAAAGATACAAAAAACAGGCCAGGCAGCAAAAATTAGAGGCAACGCCAGAAAAAGTTGGGGAAATAAACTTTGTCCACGCATTATGCGAGGATTTCGAAGCGAAAGAGTTAGTCAGCAAAGCCAGCGAATTGGTAAAAGAAAAAACAGTTGTTTGCCTTGTTAACAAAACAGAAAAAAATCCGCAGCTGATAGTCCTTGTTTCAAAAGATTTAAGCTTGGACGCCTCACAAATAATAAAGCATATAGCGGAGAAATTCGGCGGCAGGGGCGGGGGCAAAAAAGACTTTGCCATGGCTTCTTTCGAAGGGAAGCATCTGCCAAAAATATTTGAAGAAGTAAAAATGGTGATAAAAAAATGAAAATAGGCAAGGAACTGGTGGAAAAAGTCGCAAAAAACGCCAGGATAAAACTCAGCGAGGAAGAAATCAAAAGGTTTATTCCTGAATTCAAGGAGATTCTTGAAACATTCTCAAAACTCAATGAAGTCAACACAGACTTGATCAAGCCATCCTTCCAGCCAGTGCAAATCAAGAACGTTACAAGAAAAGATGTTGCCAAGAAATGCTTGACCCAAGAAGAAGCCTTGGGCAGCACACAGCACAAAAAGGATGGATATTTCAAAGGGCCGAAGGTGATGTCAACCACCACGGCCTAAATCATAGGTTTTAGGTTGTGGCTTGAACCGTGAGGTTTAAGAGCGATTGGTTGATTAGAGGGTTGAAAAAGTATGATAGATACACAACAAAAGTTAGGAAGGAGAAATACATGCACACCTTTGGGTGCTTCACAAGCTCAAAGCCCTGTGGTTATGTCTTTAAACAGAGAGGAAACTCTCAGTGAGCATAGCTTAAAAACCCTTTCTAACAGCCTCGATGTGAACCAACAGCCTGGCAAGGCTGGGCAGGGCTTGAGAGTTCCTGTCTTAAATATGCGTGGAAAACCCTTGATGTCAACAAACCCAACAAAAGCGAGGCATCTGTTGGAACAAGGAAAAGCAAAAGTAGCAAAAAGAACACCGTTTGTTATCCAAATGTTAATGGCAACTGGAGAAACAAAACAAGAAATTACATTAGGGATTGATGCAGGATACAACAACATTGGCTTTAGTGCAGTAACAAAGAAAGAAGAATTGATTAGCGGAGAAGTGAAATTAAGAAAAGACGTAAGAAAGAAATTAGAAGAACGAAGAATGTATAGGCGACAAAAGAGAAACAAATTGTGGCACAGAAAAGCAAGATTCAACAATCGAAAACAAGAAGAGAATTGGCTATCGCCAAGCATGCAGCATAAGTTAGATACGCATACGAGGCTAATTGAAAAAATAAGAAGGTGGCTGCCTATCACAACAACAGTAATTGAAGTGGCAAACTTTGACACGCAAAAGATGCAGAATCCAGAAATATTGGGAATTGAATATCAGCAAGGAGAATTACAAGGTTATCACATAAGGGAATATTTGTTAGAAAAATTCAATAGGCAATGCGTTTATTGCAAAAAGAAAGATGTTCCCCTTGAAGTTGAGCATATAATCCCTAAATCAAGGGGCGGAAGCAATAGGGTATCTAACTTAACAACATCTTGCAAAAAATGTAATTTAAAAAAAGCAGACAAAACAGCAGAAGAATTTGGCTTTCTCAATATCCAGAAGTTAGCTAAAGAATCTCTAAAAGCAACGGCATTTATGAATGTTGTAAGAAAAAGATTAGCAGAAAAAGCCAATGCAGAAGAGACTTTTGGCTATATCACAAAGAAAGGAAGGATTGATAATAATTTAGAAAAAAATCACATTAATGACGGGTTCATTATTGCCAAAGGCACCAATCAGAAGAGATGCAAGCCTTATCACGTAAATCAGATAAGAAGAAACAACAGAAGCATCCAAACTAACAGAAAAGGTTTCAAGCCATCTATCAGAAAGCAAAGATACAAACTCCAACCCAACGATTTAGTAAGATACAATAATGATTTACACAAAGTCTGTGGAATTTTCAATTATGGCAACTGGATTAAATTACAAAACGGAACAAACACAAATATTAAGAACGTGGAGCTGATACAATATGGAAAAGGATTATCTTTTAATTGATGGAGGAAAGAAGCAATTCATCCCTAACCTAACCAAATTTAGGTTAGAGCCTTCTTGCTTACGATGATAAAAAAAATGGAATTGAAAGGGGCACAAAAAAAAGTTGACGAATTTATAAAACAATTTGAGGAGGGTTATTGGCCGCCGCTAACCATGCTTGCATGCATAATCGAAGAGGTTGGTGAAGTAGCTAGGGAAATCAACCATGAATACGGGCACAAGCCAAAGAGGAACAAGGAAAAGCTGCAGCTAAAATTAGAGATGGGGGATTTGCTTTTTGCTATGATATGCTTAGCCAACTACGCAAAAATCGACCTTGATGACGCTTTAGGCCAAACCATGCAAAAATATGGGGTGAGGGATAAGGATAGGTGGACTCCAAAAAAAAGATGAACATAAAACAGCACATCGAGAAGATAAATAAACAAGAAATAAATGCAGTAGAGTTTACCTATAAGGCTCTTGATGAAGCAAAAAAGATTAATGGAGAATACCATTATTTGAATGTTGTCAGCGAAGAATTAGCCATTGAGCAGGCTAAGCAATTACAAAAGAGTTTATCAAAAAAAAATTTTAAGGGAAAACTTGCAGGCCTTCCAATTTCGGTTAAGGATTCTATATGTGTCAGGGGTGTTGAGAGCGCTGCAGGTTCAAAAATTCTTAAAGGCTACAAGCCGCTGTTTAATGCGACTGCTGTACAGAGATGCATAGATGAAGGAGCCATTATTATTGGCAAAACGAGCCAGGACGAGTTCGGCTTCGGAAGCTTTTCCACCAACAACAGCGACGGCGCATTCAAAATCCCGCTTAACCCTTTTGATAAGGAAAGAGTTACTGGGGGCAGCAGCGGCGGCGCAGCGGGCTTGGCTCAAAAAGCAGATTTTCCCCACGTTTCTTTAGGCGAATCTACCGGGGGATCTATTGCTTGCCCGTCATCTTTCTGCGGCGTTGTAGGCTTGTGCCCAACTTATGGGTTAGTTTCTCGATTCGGCTTAATTGATTATGGGAATAGCTTAGACAAAATTGGGCCGATTGGGAAAAGCGTTGGCGACTGCGAAGCTGTTCTTGAAGTAATCAGCGGTTACGATGAAAAAGACAGCACTTCCATGAAGCAAGAGCTAAAGAAGGGTAAGGTGGAAAAGGTTGGATTGATAAAATCGTTTTTTAATGTCGACAAAGAAGTCAAAGAGGCGGTAATGAAAACTGTTGACAGGCTCGGCGTAGATTACGAAGAAGTAGAGTTGCCGATAATGGCTAAGTATTGCATCCCTGCTTATTATGTCTTAGCAACTGCTGAAGCCTCAACAAACCTAGCAAAATATTGCGGCATGAGGTACGGCTCGCATTTGCCTCTTGAGGGGAATTTTGATGAATACTTTACCGCAGTTAGGAGTGAGGGTTTTGGTGCGGAGGCTAAGAGGCGTATTCTTCTGGGGACCTTTGTTCGGATGGCTGGCTATAGGGAGGCCTATTATTTAAAAGCGGCTAAGGTTAGGACAAAAATAATTGCGGAATATAAGGAAACCTTCAAGAAGTTTGATGCACTGGTAAATCCGACGATGCCGATGATTGCCCCAAAATTTGAAGAAGTTTCTAGTTTGACCCCTTTGCAGAATTTCATGATGGACGTTTCAATTTGCGGGCCAAACCTAGCTGGCTTGCCTCATCTAAGTGTGCCTTGCGGTTTCTCAAAAAAAATGCCGATAGGGATATTGTTTGTTGGGGATCATTTCCATGAAAAAAGCTTGATAGAATTAGGTAGGCGGGCTGAGCAGTAATGGAAGGGGAAGCTGTTATTGGGTTAGAGGTTCATTTGCCTGTAAACAAATTAGCCAGCAAGCTTTTTTGCAGCTGCCCCATCCCAAAAGAAGGCGCTGAACCCAACACGCATACGTGCCCAACATGCTTGGGCTTCCCAGGAAGCAAACCTATCCTTAACGAATCTGCTTTGAAGCTGGTCCTAAAATTTGCCTCAGCCCTTAATGCTGAGATACAAAAGGAAGTTGTTTTTTCAAGAAAAGTGTACTTCTATGTTGACATGCCAAGAAATTACCAAATAACACAATACGAGATACCATTAGGAGTTGGGGGTTTTGTTAGCTTGAGCAACGATAAAAAAGTTGCTTTGAAGAGGGTTCATTTGGAAGAGGACCCTGGGGCCCTGATTCATCCGAATGGCGTTGGCAGCTCAAACATTGTATTAGTGGATTACAACAGGAGCGGCATTCCGCTGTGCGAGGTTGTAACAGAGCCATGCATAAAATCCCCTGAAGAAGCAAGGGACTTTTTAAAAAAACTGTTAAGCATAATTGAGTACTTAGGCTTGTTTGACCCTGCGAATGGCACGCTAAAGTGCGACGCAAACATTTCAATCAAGGATTCAGGCTACACAAGAGTTGAAGTGAAAAACGTTTCCGGCTTCAAAGAGGTAGAAAGCGCCCTGCAGTACGAAATTCTTAGGCAAAAAAAAGTTGTAAAAGAAGGCGGAAAGATAACTATGGAGACGCGCGGATGGGACGCAAAAAACGGGGCCACCTACAGCTTAAGAAAAAAAGAAACAGAAGAGGATTACGGCTACATAGTTGACCCTGACCTATCAATAATAGATGTAACTCCGGCTATGATGGCAGAAGCTAAAAGTGAAGTTCCTGAACTAGCCTATGATAAAGCAAAGAGGCTGGCTGAAGATTACGGCATAAGCCTAGACGACGCAGGGGTTTTGGCTGCGGAAATAGGGTTAGCTGATCTGTTTGAGAAAGTTGCCAAGGAAATCAACCCTGTACTGGCTGCGAGGTGGCTGAGGCGGGAATTAGCAAAAATTTTGAATCAGAGCAAAAAATCCTTGGAAGAAGTAAAGATTGATGAAAAGTATTTGATTGAGCTTCTTGATTTGTTTGAAAAGAAAAAAATTAATGACAAAACAACAAAAGAATTGATGATTAAGCTGGTTAGTGAACCGTTTAGCCCGAAGAAGTATGTTGAGGAAAAAGGGCTAGTTGCTGTCAGCGATACCTCAGAATTAGAAATTTTCTGCAAAAAAGTGATTGAAGAAAACCAAAAAGTTGTTGAAGATTACAAGAATGGAAGGGAGCAGGCGCTGAATTACCTGATGGGGCAGGTCATGAAGCTAACTCATGGAAGGGCATCCCCTGATATCATCAAGGCTTTACTGCAAAAGCTGATTGGCTAATTCCTGTTTTTGCAGCTTCAAAACACCCCTCATAGGCTCAAACAAGAAGTTTTTTTCTTTAAGCTCATCTATCGTTTTCTGCACAAACGTTTCCCCTATCCCCAACTCCCCCGCTTCAAAAAAAACCTTTTCAGAAAGCACGCTCTCTCTTTCTTTTGTTAACTTTTCAATAATTTCCCTTACTTTTTGTGTTGGCATCACCATCTTTTTCCCCCAACAAGAAACCTTAACAATTAAGTTGTTCAATGTTTTTTATAAACATTTGTTTAAACTAATATGC
>JACQSW010000047.1 GCA_016211095.1 Candidatus Woesearchaeota archaeon
CAAAACTATTCTTCAAAAAAATAACATTCAGGTAAAAATAGATTGAATCTTTTTAAAGCATAAATTAAAACTTCTCATTGCTCCCCTTTGTCATTCTTTCTTTCTGTGATGAAAATAAATTTTGTAATCAACTTTCTTCTCTTTGCAGAATTTTTTTATTTCTTCTTCTGCTTTAGCCCAATAATCATTTTCAGAAAAGTAAATGAGCCTATATTTTTCAAATAATTCGGGATGTTTCATCTTGAGCCATTTTTGGATGGAATCCCAAATACTGCCTGCAACATTTAGATTCTCAAACATGTAAAAATCAGAGCAATGATTCGTTTCGAGAATGATGTTTTTCCAATCTGTTAAAAATGGCAGTATAGGGCCAATAAAAACATGAGTCTTAATTCCTGCTTCTTTTAATTTTTCAAGGGCCTTTATCCTGTTTTGGACTGGTGAAGTGAAAGGCTCAATTTCTTTCCGCAAATCATCATCTAATGTAGCAAGGGTAAAACCGACTTCACAATTTTTAAATTGCTTAAGCAAATCGATATCTCGCAAAACTAAATCCGATTTTGTTAGAACCCCTAAATTGGGTTCTAATGGAATAAGTTTTTCTAGGATTTTGCGAGTAAGCAGGTATTTTCTCTCAAGAGGCAGATAAGCGTCTGTTACTGAAGATAGAAAAATTGATTTTCCACGGTATTTTGCGGTGTTGGCAGAAATCAAATCAGGTGCGTTTAATTTTGCATCAACAAATTTGCCCCATTCTGCTGTGTGCCCTGTAAATCTTTTCATAAACCTCGCGTAACAATAAAGGCACGTGTGCATACAGCCTACATACGGATTTATCACATAATCAGCATCTGGCAAATTTGATTTCGTGATTATTGAAGATGCTTGAATCTCGCTTATTTTCATAACTCGAATTAAACGGATTTTAATTCTTTTATAAAACTGTTGAAAGAAGTTTAGCTTGTGGTTTACGAACTCAATTAAAAATACAAAGCCAAAATACAAAACATTTAAAAAAACTGGTGAATTGATTTTAACAAGAGAATCAATGCGCCGATAGTTCAGTGGCTAGAAAAACAATGGGTTTTAGCTAAAATTTCGGCCTTCCATAGCTATGTAGTTAAACTACATATCCGAAGGGAGCCGATGACCTGGGAAGCAAACCTTAAAAATTTGCTCAGGAATTCGAATCCCAGTCGGCGCATTTTTTTCCTCCTAATTCTCACCATATGGATAAATTTGCCATTGCAAAAATACTTGCTTATCTCGCTCCCTACAACAACTACTTTTTTTTGATGCAAAAATATAAATACTCCCTGCTATCATTTTAACTTGAGGAATTTTAAATGATAGCTGAACAAGAAATGAAGGACTTATTATTGATTATAGATAGCCAAAATTTTTCTGCAGAAGAAACAACCCACTTGCCTACAAGAGTAGAGTTGGAGTATGCGCCAAACAAATTAGTATTGAGAACAATACAGCCATCCCAGCAGCCATATTCGTTAGAAATGGCTTTGGATGCCAGCTACACAGTCATAGGGTGCACAGAAAACTTTGGAAGCCAACAAAAAACTTTCACCAAAAAAGAAATCCAGGATTATGAGGATTATGGCTTCTTTACAAATTTCCAGCAGCAAGATCCAAGATACGTAATCAGCTACGCAAAGAATATTCAAGAGATTCAACCTTGCATTTACAGGATGAAAATTGCCCATCCACGGCTCGATGCTGGTGAGCGCATGCTCGGAATATCTTCTTACGCTGAAATTGAATTAGAAAACGGCCACCTAAAAAAGATGCAGCTAAAAACAAAGTTTAAATCTGGAAAAGAAAAGCCTGGCAGAGAAATAATCTTTCATTAGGCGCTCCACGTTAAGAGAATAAAAGGCGAATCTCTATCTATTTATCTTGCCACGCGTCACTGTGATAAATGAGCGTAGCATTTATAAATTATTATCCTTTGGTAATATGATATGCAAAGAATGCTTAATGAGGGTTGTTTAGAACCTAAAACAAATTTACCCCAGAGATTAAAAATTTTAGGGAATTGGGGAATAGAGGGGGTGGTTGTAGATGGGCAATATCATTATTTTTTGTGCCCATTCGTAGATCGGATGACGAAGCCGTAGCTATGGGTGGCGCCATTGCGAGGTACGTTGCTGAAGGTAAAAAGGTGATTAAGGTTGTTTTTTCTTACGGCCAGTTCAGCCATCCCCATCTGAAAGAGGAAGTAGTCATTAAGCATAGGGTTGAAGAGACGAAAGAGGCTAACAAATTTATTGGTATATCTGAAACTTTGTTTTTTGGATTGTCTGATACCAAGATAAAGACTGATGCAGAGAAGTATGGCATAAAAGAGAAGGTTAAGTTTTTAATTAATAAGTATAAGCCGGAAAAAATATTTATGCCCTCAGCCTTGGACCCCCATCCCGATCATCAGGCTGTTAACAAAATTGTTTTAGAGTCAGTTGATGAGTTGAAGAAGCCTTACCAAGTTTTTGCTTTTGAGGTTTGGAATATTATTAAGGAGACACATCCAGCACTTTACATTGACATAACACCTTACTTTGCAAAGAAGCTTAAGTTCATGAAACTCTTTAAAAGCCAGTGGCAAAGCATGTACGCTTTATGGATACCTGTTTATATTAGGGCAAGGAGTTATGGCAGAAAGAATAATTGTAAATACGCAGAGAGGTTCTACAAATTAAGATGAAAATTCTTTTTGTAATCACTGGTGTAGGCCTTGGGGATGCCACTCGGGAAGAAGCCAACATCAAAGCATTCTTGAAGAGGAAGCCTTCGACAAAGATACTGGTGTGCGGCTACGGCAATTCTTACGACTATTTCAAGAACAAGTTCCCAACGATAAAGATTCATGGCTACCAAATTCCAGGCAAATCTTTAAGGTTTAGGGTTATCCCTTTTTTGTTAAAGAACTATTTGCTGCCGTTATTCTGGTTTTTTGAAACCCTTAAGTTGAAAAGAAAAGTCAGGGGATTTAATCCTGATGTTATAATCTCTGATTTTGAGCCTATAGGCGTAACCTTAGCTAAGCTTTTGCATAAAAAATGTGTTGTAATATTTGGTTATGACCCAGCACAATTTGAAGCGTACACAAAAACCCATAATGTCAGTAAGAAGATTTTGTTGGAATCCAAATTTTTTGAAAAAATCTACAACCAAGCAAACATGGTCATTATCCCGACGCTTTTAGGCGGAGAGAAAAAAAGTTTGCTCTACAATTATATACATCCCATAATAAGGGTTTCGCCTGAAAAAATGCCTTCAGAAAAAATTTTGATTAAAAAATTAGGGCTAAAAAAGAAGCCGATCATAGTGATGCTCGGCGGCTCAAATTTTGGGATAAAGCTAGCCCAGCACATAGAGCAGGTCGCTAAAAAATTCCCTGATGAGCAATTCTTAATTTTTGGTTCGCAAACAACAATTAAAACCTCGGCGCCTAATGTTGCCCACAAAAAATTTGTGCCTAACTTCCTAGAATACCTAAAAGTTTGCAATGGGGTGGTAACATTGGCTGGGCAGAAAACTTTGACTGAATCAATAGTGTTCAAAAAGCCAATGCTCGTTTTCCCGATTGAAGAGCACATTGAACAGTTGATGAATGCTTATTCTGTTAAGGATGTGGCTGTTGTTTCAAAATACGTGGATGAAATTTATTTGGAAAAAGTCCTAAAATATTTTTTGGAAAAAAGGGGAACGATGGCGGCGAAACTTATGGAACTTAAGGTTGAAGCTGACGGCTCGGAACAAGTGGTTGACCTCGTTTATAATATCTTAAAATAGTTTCGAGCCATTGTTGAGGATTCTTTCTCTGCATTATGGACTCAATTGAGTAGACTGCTATTTTTTTTATCCCGATTTTTTGGATGATATCCAAATCTTCTTCTAACTCATCTATTTTTTTGTAATACTCTTCTGTTTCCATTATTCCCGGCCCAATTAATCCGATGGAGCACATAATTGAAGGATTTTTTTTAAACTCTTTTTTAAGAAACCATTTGAGATAAATCTGCACCGGCTTTCGCCAGAAGCTTCCTGCAAAAGTTGTGTAGCCCATAAAGTTTTTTGTAACGCCTTTTTTTAGTTCGAAATGAGCGCCCCATCTTTTTAACAAAAATTTTGGCAACGGAAACTCATTGATTATTAGGCTGCCAGTCATTTCTTCGATAGTTTTTTTTAGCAGCTCATTATTTTTGCCTTTCCTGAACAAAAACTTTAAGGTGTAAATTATTGCTTTTATGTTGGAATAGGCGAATTTTGGCAGTGGCGGCTCCAAATCCAGTTTGATGTCTAGCTTGTTAAATTGTTTTAATTCCGAAATGCTTTTTTCTGCAACAAAACCGGAGAACCAGTAGCCCTCATTTTTTTCTAGCACGGGCCATGCTTTGAGCTCAACCTTTTTGCCTGCCGCCTTTTTGAGATTAGAGAATTCTTTCACATTTTTCACTGCGGCATAAACAACTATGCCCCATTCTATATTGTTGAGGATGGCGTCTAGTTCTTGCCAATTCATTTTTTGCGGAAATTCGCACCAAAAAACTATTTCTTCAAACATCTTCTTCAAACCGCCTCATTTCCTTTTTTATTTCCTCAACTGTTTTGGCGTTGTTAAGTTTCGCCCGGAGCTGGTTCGAATTTCTTAGGTTTCGAGTGAACTCTTGCGCCCTTTGCATTAACAAGTGGCTGTTGAGTATATCAAATTTTTCTGCTAATTCTGCATATTCAAAAAACTGTTTTACCTTCTCTTTTTTTGTGGGCATAGGAATTATCTCTTTGGTTTCTAAATATTTTTGGACCCTATAGAATATGTGCGGGTCACCTATTGCAGCTCGGCCAATCATGACTCCGTCGCATTTCGTCATTTTTAGCATGGCCTCTGCCTGTTTGCCGTTTGTTACATCCCCATTTCCAATAACTGGAATAGAAACAGCTTCCTTTATTTGTTTGATTATGTTCCAGTCAGCCTTTCCGCTGTAACCCTGCTTCACGGTTCTCGGATGGATGGTTATGGCTGATGCCCCTGCCTCCTCAATTAGTTTGGCAGTTTTGACAGGTTGCTTATTTTCTTCGTTAACCCCTGAACGCATCTTAACAGTTATAGGCTTTGAAGAATTCTTTACGAGTATCGAGATTATTTCCTTGATTTTTGTTGGCCTTTTCAGCAGGGCAGCTCCTGCGCCTTGGTCAATTATTTGCTGGGCGGGGCAACCAAGGTTGAAATCGATAATGTCTGCTTTGCCTTCAATTGATTTGACTGCGCTTATCAGCGGGTCTTTTCTTGTGCCAAAAAGCTGGAACGCAACAGGTTTTTCCTCATCGCAGGTTTTTGTTAATCGGATAGTTGCTTTATTGCTTCTATCTAAAGCGTTAACGTTAATCATTTCTGTAAAAACGAGCCCAGCGCCGTACCTTTTGCACAGAATCCTAAACGCTATGTCACTTATCCCCGCCATAGGGGCAAGTATGAGATTATTTTTGAGTGTTACACTTCCAATATCCATAATCAACAAAAGTACTAGCTGGTGGTTATAAATTTTTTTGTCATCAAAACAGAATTAATGGCCGCATCTGCAATGTGAATCTATGCCTGGCACATTTGGCGGGGTTAGTTTGGAGGAATCCGTTGGCGGGCAAAATGCGCTGTGGCAACCCACATTTTCTAGTAATACTATCGCGTATTTTTCTTCGCCCTTTACAAATTTGAACAACTTGTAATTCCTGCCTGCCTTGCTGAACTCCACTTCTTGGCAATTTTCTGAAAATGAATTGTATAAGGATGGCTTGTCTACACCAACACAAATTATTATTTTTGCCTCAAAAGGAATTTTGTAAGTTGGCTCAGGCTTGTAGGATTCTGCTCGCAAAAGTTTAGGAATAAAGTTCTTTTTAAACAACCTGCTGACTAATGTGTCTTGAACAATTGGCGCTTCCCTCAAAATTTCCCCAATAGCCGCATCTAAACCCTCGTTTCGTTTGCTAAAAAAGTAGGCTTTCATATTTTAACACCACCCCATTTTTTTGTTCGATATATCAAACTTACAATTTTAAAATTTCTTTCCAGTTCTGCCAGGTTAGCCTTCTCTTGTTGGTTATGTGCCTGTTGTAGGGCCTATCATATATGATGTGTTCCCAACTTGGAATTTCGACGCCCCTTATTTCTGGCTTGTCGTCAATCAAAATGTCTCCCCTGACGATGGTTTTGTCTTTTGTTAAAATTATCTTCTTAACCCAGTTGGAGTTTAAATGTTGCTCAACCCACTCATATTTTTCTCGGACACAATTTTTGTAGTTTGTTAGCGGGCTTGTGCAGATAAAGACTTCCTTAACAGCTTTCTCCATTTCTAAAAGCGCTTCCAAAGCTCCTTCCATCGGCGGCAAAGATTTTATGAATCCGGGGGCATGGTAAACATCCTCAACTAACGGTTTAAGCTCTTTTGGGAACATGTCTGCGATGTAGAAATCTGTTATTTCTTCAGGCTTGAGCTGGATTTTGTCCGGATATTTTATCTTCCACCTGTCAAGCAGTTCTTTGTCAAAGTCAGCGATGACGTCATCCATATCAACGAGTATTCTCACGTTATTTTCAACAAAATGCGGTTCGGTTAATAAATTTTTTGTAACACTATTGTTGAAGCATATATAACTTTTTAAACTGCAAAGTCTTATAATTAATATGTTGGAGTGGAAAGCTAAAAAATTAGCCGCCGAACTCCATTATGGCCAATACAGAAAAGATGGGGCGACTCCCTACATAACGCACCCTGAAGAAGTTGTTAACATCTTAAGGAAGGTCGGCGTTTTTGATGATGATGTTCTGTCAGCAGCATGGCTTCACGACACAGTAGAAGACTGCGGCATAACTAAAGAATTCTTGAGGGAAGAGCTAAACTTCAACATTGCAAGGATAGTTGACCAGCTAACAAAAAACGTTAGCAGGGAAGAATACAAAAAAAGGGTGCTAAACGCCGATTACCCTGTCCAGCTAATTAAACTTGCTGACGTTGTGCACAACTGCTCAAACTTAACTAGCGAATTGCTTCCTGAAAAAACTGTTAGAAACAAATTGGAGGACTGCAACTCCCTTTACCTACACTTAGCCGAAGAGGTCTGCCCAGAACTGCACGCGATGCTGCAAAATTATTTGAAACCGTTTACAAATAAGGAGTAAAGGATTTTTACCAAAAATTTATATACGATTGGCAGAAACCTTAGGTTGGGCATAAACTATGGGTTTAGACAAAATCTTTCAAAAAGCTGAAAAGCCTGTTGAAGAAAAAAAGCTGCAGTTAGTTTCAAGTGAAGAAAGCCTTGAAGATAAAAAATTAGTTGACCTAATAGAGCGTTTTGATAAAACAAAAGATTTTAATGTGTCGTGGTATAATTTAAGCGATTATCTTTACGAAACTGAAGAATTCTTAGAAAACTACAAATTAACTCCGTCCCTCATCTCAAAATTTGATAAGGCAATTAAACACAAAAAATTTTGTGGTAGGCTAAAATTTTATTTAGGCGCATTTTTCTCTGCGCTCATACAGGTTAGCTACGATCAAGGAAATAATGGATTTATTTTTGATAAAATTAACGCTTTCTGCTTTGGGCTTCATTTACAAGGCAAAGAAAATGATAAAATAAGTATCCAAGCAAATAGGGTGAACTGCCACTTAGCCTTGTCTAAGGCAACAAATTGCTTTTTGAAAGTCAAAAGGCTAAACGGAACCTCCGGATTCTATTACACGACGGATTCCAAGTTAGTTGCGGCAACTGTTAATGGGAACAGCACTTTTTTGTATGCTAAAAATTGTGTTGCCGAAATACGCTGCTATGAAGCAAAAGATTTCGGAGTTGGGATGCGAGACTGCAAAATATATTCGCCTAGCGAAGATGTTTTGAAAAAAATTCGGGGGCAAGTTACCCCCTACTATGAAAATTCTTTTTTTATTCAATAAAATACTTATTTTGCTTGAGCGGACTCTGATTGGTTGGAAGAGATTAAAACCGCCCGAGGCAGGATTTGAACCTGCGA
>JACQSW010000048.1 GCA_016211095.1 Candidatus Woesearchaeota archaeon
AAAAAATTTTTTTTTAGGATAATACAAAACGTTTTTTTTGGCGAAAGCTTTTTAAAGAGGCAACATTGAACAAATGGAATCATGAAAAAACTGTTCGCAATACTAATAATAATTGCCTTACTGCTTCCAGTAGGGATAGCATCACAAACAAAAGACAAAGAAAAAGTAATAGCCCACACAACATCAAGTATAGATAAAATAAACTTCCAGTTGGCAGGATGCAAAATTATTCATGAACTAAAAGATGCCACAGCATTAGAATGCCCAGTAGCAATAGCAAATGAGCTGAAACAAAAAAACAGCCCAAAAATAGAAATAGATCAGCAACTGACAATTCTCGATCAAGATGCTAACGCACAAACGAACGCCGACGACGTTTGGAACTTAGGCTATGATGGCGCAGGAATAACCATTGCGGTGCTCGATACAGGCATAGACCTCACCCACCCCGAATTAAGCACAAGCGTAGTAGGTGGAAAAAGTTTCGTCGCTTACACAACCAATTTCTCAGATGATGAAGGGCACGGCACGCATGTTTCAGGAATAATAACGAGTGATGGCATAAATAATTACTCAAAAGGCGCAGCCCCAAACGCAGGGATTTGGATGGCAAAAGTGTGCGATTCAACAGGCAGTTGCTGGAGCAGCGACATAGCAGCAGCCATAGAATATGTAACACTAGGGCCAGACAACATAATAAACACAGGCGATGAGCCTGCCAAAATAATAAGCTTAAGCATAGGTGGCGGAGGAACTAGGAGAGCTAACTGCGACTCAGATTATCTTGCAAGCAAAGTGAATTGGGCAGTATCAAACGGGGTAACCGTAGTTGTAGCAGCAGGAAACTCAAACTCAAAAGTAAGTAGCCCGGCTTGTGCTTCAGGCGCAATTGCAGTAGGGGCAGTTGATAAAAATGATGTTATAGCTTCGTGGTCAGGCAATGGCGATTCCCTTGATATAGTAGCGCCGGGGGTAAATATCTATTCAACGCTAATTGGAACTTATGGTTACGCTTCCGGCACTTCGATGGCAACTCCCCACGTTTCAGCTATTGTAGCGTTACTAAAGCAGCTAAACCCTTTCCTAACCGATTCGCAAATAAAAAATGCTTTGTACTCAACAGCTAAGGATTTAGGCAATGCTGGCTGGGATAATAAATACGGTTGGGGCAGGATAGATGCGTTAGCAGCATTCAACTCCATACCCCCACTCATCTCAAATGTTGCAACAAATCCAAGCTTTTCTTCCACCATAATCAGCTGGGACACGAATGAGGTAGCAACTAGTAGAATCGACTATGGGCTAAATCCTAATAATTACACAAAGTTTGTTTTTGATCAAAGTTTGATAAAAAACCATAGCAGAACCATTAATGGTTTATGGCCGAATACGCAATACTACTTCAAAATCACTTCGGTTGACGCTACAAATAACTCTGCTTCAACAGCCAACTTGGCTTTCATGACATTAACACCAGAAAACACTTGTTACTTCGGCGATTCTAATGGCGATTGCGTAACAACACTAACAGACTTAAATGCGGCAAGAGATTTGTCAATGCTAAAAGCAATCAATTGCCCAATAGACCCAAATGGGGGATATGAGCTGTGCAAAAAAACCCTTGACACCAATGGAGATGGCTTTGTTACTGCGATTGATGTTGTAACCCTAAGGGATTGGACTTCATTGAAAATAATTCAAAATGTTGATGGTGCCCCACAAAACATAACTTTCACATCATACCCAACGAGCATAAACAATTTGACCTCCTTTGACATTACATTAAAAGTGTTAACAAAAGTTGCAACGCCATCGGTAATGATGGGCGTCACGATTGATAACGTAACAAAATTTACGAACATCAGCGGCGAAGTTTCTTTCACCATCACCCCAACGTCAACGCCTTACACAATCGTTGCCAGCATACCCGCAAAACCAACGAAATCTGTTCAAAACGTAACAGCAACCTTAACCCTCAACTAATCTCTTTTTTTGGATTTTCTTTTAGAATTAATTTTTTGATGTTGTGAAAACCTTCGCAACCCATCAACCGCTTATAGTGAAGTTTCTTGGCGAAAAGGTTAAATAACCGTTTAAACTTTTTTGGTTAGCAATCATAAGCCCTGGTGGTGTAGTCCGG
>JACQSW010000049.1 GCA_016211095.1 Candidatus Woesearchaeota archaeon
AGGCTAAAAGGTCAGCTATACGCTTATCCCTAAGAGCCTCATCACTCATAACAACTTCAAGCTTCTTCTCTTCGATAGGCTTTTCTGGTTGTCCAAAAACGTTTTCGAGCTTCATTTTTTTTAGAGTGGGTTGATTTTTTTTTCTAGTATTTTTTTGTTTTTTGGAGTTATTCCTATGCTTTTGAGGTAGTCTTCGAATTTTTGCCCTTTTTGGATTGGCGTTTTTTCCCTGATTTTTTCTGCGAATTCTTGGTCGCCGGTTTTTTCTGCATAATGTATAGCTAAGAAGTAGGAGTGCGCTGCTTTTTCTATGCTGTCATCATTATTGAGTTTTAGCTCTTTGTCGCCTTCTCTTAAGAGCCTTCTTGCTTCTGCGGAATAAACTGCTTTTGGGTCATTGCTGTAGGTTATTGTTAGTTCGTCTATTTCTACGCTAATTATTTCATTTAGCGTTTTTAGGATGCTCATTGTTTGGCCTCGTTATTTTTTTCTTTTAGTTTTTGGCAGTGTTCTCTGATTTTGATTTTTGCGTATTCTGAAAAGTCGATTTCTCCACGGTTTGTTTCTACTGTTGACCCTATGTATCCTAATCGTTCAGATTGGTCGTGTGCAAATTTTTTGCCTAACCACCCTATCACTTGCGGTTTGTTGTCAATAGCGTAATAGTAAATGTCAAATTGCTTAAGTGGGTTTATCATCACTGCTTTTGGCGCCCTTTGAAGTATCTCTTTGGTTGAATGGAAGGTTTCTCTTTTTGATGTTCGTCTAGATATCAGCTCTACCTTGTAATCGTTTTCTTGAAATAGCTCTTTGTATCCTGAGAGGTTTTCTTCTGTTCCGTAGCCTTTTCCGAAGCTTCCTGGAAATTCGTGGCTTGAAACGTCTGCTACGACAAAGTCGATGCCTTTTTCTAGCATCTCACCAAATTTTCTTGGGAGCCTTTCTACAGGGTATATTGGGTGGGTTCTTGACCAAGAGCTTACTTTGACGTTTTTGGTTGCGTGCGTGAACCATTTTATTTTTTTTTGGCTGAGCCATTGTTGGGCTGTTTCGAAGTACGCCAAGGTTTTAGCTTCTAAGTAGGATGGCTGTGCTTTCATGTCTTTCACGAACTCTTTTCTTTGGTCTTTGGTTAGCTGGTTTGACCATTTTTCTATGCCATAGAATAGCAGTGTGCCGTTTCGCGCATTACAAAGGACAAATACTGGCTTTTTTCTTTCCATGCTCAGCTTTTTAGCTTCCTCATTGATGTATAGCGCACTGTCAGCGATTTCTCTAAATAAGCTATCATTATATATTCTGTCATCTCCATCAATTTGTCTTAGAGATTTTTTGTCTTGATTAGTTTCTTTATTTTTTTCTGTGAAAAGTTTTAAGTTCATTTTTTGAATTTTCCTAGGCAAAATTGGTTTGGCTTATTTGTCTCTACCCATTCATAGACTTCAGAGGTCATTTGTTCTTTTTGTTGTTTTTTTAGTTTATCTAAAACTTCTTGGTTTGGTGAGTAGATTGTACAGTTTCTTATGTGCCCCAATGAGCCTTTTTCTTTTGTGGAGATTTCTGCAAGGCAGTTCTCAGTGTTACCAAGCGCATATTTGCCATTGAGGGCTTCTACTTTTAAAAAGCAGTATTCAGCCGCAAACAAGGTGGCTTCGCCATTGATTTTGTTTACTTTAATTTTGATAAGACTGCCTTTTTTCCCTTGGAGGTATATTCCAAACCAGTTAATGTTAATCTCTCCAAATTCGAAATTGTTAAACCCTTGATTGTAGCTGGTTTGAATTAAAGCTGAGAGGAAAGCACCGGAAGTAGCGTCAAAAATTTCCAATCCTAATTTTTTTGTGTTTATTGTTCTGTTAAACGTAGAGATAAGGTTTGGAGTTATTTTGTGGTACTTTTGCAGGAATTTTTGGATTTCCACCTTATGGGCGTTTTGGTCATTGAGAGACATTGGGCGTTTCGTTGTTGATGTTTTAAAATGAATTAATAACTCGTCAATTACGCTTTCTTCTGTAGCAATAACTTCCAGCTTCTTTTCAGGTTCAATTTTTGCTGGTTTTCCAAAAACGTTTTCTAGTCCCATGTTTTGATTTTAGGCGCCTCCGGCGCTTACCCCAACAAAACGACCAAGGTTGAAGATGCTGTTGAGGCCATAAAGATAGTTGCCGCTGTTGTTGAGGACGGGCAAAAGACCCTGCGCTTGATTTGGATTCCAACTTTTGAATGGGTGAAAATTAGCCAACATCCAATCACTATTCTTAGCTTTATCGAAGTAAGCTTCCAAATTCTCTAAACCACCATTGCGAGCAATAACTAACGGATTCTCAACAAACTCCTTCTTTCTATGCCAACCTGACTCCGTTGCTTGAGCAACTTCATAAGGCATTACAACACCAAACTTTCTTTCTAAAATTTTCGTTTCTTTTTTCAAATCAT
>JACQSW010000050.1 GCA_016211095.1 Candidatus Woesearchaeota archaeon
AAAAAATTTTGCAAGAAAGATGATGCGTGGATGGCTAAGCGTTTTAGGGGCGATTTTTTATCAGCAATGATCCAAACTAGTTACAATCAAGGTTTTAACAATTTCAAATTTGGTGAAGTGGATGCTGGCTTTTTTGGAAATAGTTTAGAAGGAAAAGAAGGAAATACGCTTATTATCGATGTTGGAAAGATTGTTGGGGAAGGGGCGTTGTGTGATGCAAATAATTGTTCATTAACAGCGAGGTTAGTGCGTGGTGAGAGATGTTTAGCATATGCGCAAAAATGTGCAATAACAACGGATACGCTTCACGGAATTTGGGCGTTTCAAGATGCTAAACATTGTGTTGCAACAATACAAAAGTATGATGGATCACATTTTGGCCAATGGATGGAAAACTGCAAAATCTACTCGCGTAACAAGGCAGTTTTAGACAGATTGATAGCTCAAACACACACATATAAAGATAATAGCTTCACCTTTTTATCTTCTGATTAAGAAAAAATTTTCTATTCTTCTTTTGGTTTCATTGTCGGGAAAAGGATGACGTCCCTAATTGTTTCAGAATCTGTAAACAGCATGATCATCCTGTCTATTCCTATACCTAGCCCGCCTGTTGGTGGCATGCCGTGCTCCAATGCTTCGATGTAGTCTTCGTCCATAGGGTGGGATTCTTCGTCTCCGCCGCGCCCTTTTTCTACTTGCTCTTTTAGCAAATCTTTTTGCAGTATTGGATCGTTTAGTTCTGAGTATGCGTTGCCAACTTCCCATCCGTTTATGAACGGCTCAAACCGCTCTATTAAATCCGAATTTTTTCTGTGTAGCTTGCATAGCGGCGTAGATTCTTTTGGGTGGTCGGTTATGTGGGTTGGCTGTATTAGCTTGTCTTCTACGAGCTCCTCAAATATTAGCTGTACTGCTAGCCCTTTGTTGAAGTCTCCCTCGTATTCTATGTTGTAATTGGTCATTAGCTGTTTAAGCTCTTTATCACTCATTTTTGTTACGTCTTGCCCAACATGATGCTTTATCGCTTCAGCCATTGAGAGTTTCTTCCAAGGCCTTTTCAGGCTGATTTTTTGCCCCTGATAAATCAGTTCTGTTGTTCCTAAAACTTTTTTGGCGGCGTATTCAAATATTTCTTCGGTGAGGCTCATCATTTCGTTGTAGTCTGCGTATGCCTGGTAGCATTCCATCATCGTGAATTCTGGATTGTGCGTCTTGTCTGATCCCTCATTCCTAAAGTTTTTACCAATTGTGTAAACTTTTTCGAAGCCGCCAATGATTAGCCTTTTTAGGTAAAGCTCTGGAGAGATTGACAAGAATAAGTCCATGTTCCACGCGTTGATGTGAGTTTTGAACGGCCGAGCATTTGCGCCGCCATAGATTGGTTGCAGTAGCGGCACCTCCACTTCAATGAATCCTTTAGCATTAAGAATTTCCCTAACAGCCGTGATTATTTTGCTTCGCATTACAAAGACTTTTTTTATTTCTGGGTTGGCAATCAAGTCTAAGTATCTTTTTCTGTATCTTAGCTCTTTGTCTTGCAATCCATGCCACTTTTCTGGCAGCGGCCTCAAAGTTTTAGTTAACAAAGACAAATTCTTTACCCAAATTGTTATTTCGCCCATCTTGGTTCGAAAAACAAACCCTTCCATGCCGATTATGTCGCCTAAATCCAGCTTTTTGAACAGCTTGTATTGCTCTTTTACCTCGTCTTCCCTGACGTAGAATTGGATTTTGCCTGATGCGTCTTGCAGGTGGCCGAAAGATGCCTTGCCCATACCCCTCAAAAGGATTATCCTGCCAGCAACACTTACAGTTTTGCTTTCCCTTTTTTCTTCCTTTTCTAAATTATTGCTCTCTTCAAGAATCTGCGAAGCTGATGAGGTTTGCCTGTAGCTGTAAGGGTAAGGGTTTACGCCTAACTCTTCACGGATACTCCGAAGCTTTTCAAGCCTTTGCACAATTAACGGGTCATTTTCCATAAGGATAACCTTCTGAAATGTGATGCCCTTTAATAAATTTTTTGGAAGATCATTTAAGTGGCTATTTTGAAGATTATTTTTAAGAAGAAGAGTTTTATTTTTGCTACAAAAGTTTTAGCTTCAACGCTTATATTGCCTTTTGCCATTAATTCGTCAGGCTTTATTTGTTCAGTCATCATTTTTTGTATTGTTTCGAAGGGTATCTTTAGTTCGAAGTTTGGCTTCTCAACCATGCCTATGCTTATATCTTCTATGAGCATGCTTTTCATCTTTATCCCAACAACAGTTTTTTCCCCGATGAAGATGTTAATGTTGGCTTTTCTTAAGAGAATCCATCTCGCGAATTTTGGGAATTTGCCAACTGCTTCGTTAAAGCTGGTTTTCGCTTCCGGCAACTTGGCTGCTAAGGCTTGTTCGAAAACTGCTTCTGTCAGAATTAGTTCAGGTTTATTTGTTAAAAAAGTTTGCAACGCCTCAGGATCGCTGTTCAAGTCTTGTATGAGCTGTTGCTCTTCCTGCGTTAATTCAGAAATATTAACAGAGTTAGGGTCAGAAGCCAATTTTTTGATTAAGTCTTGATGCTGCTCTATTCTTGCTTGCAAATCCTCAACAGCAAACACAGGCAATGTTAGCATTATCAAGCAGGTTAATAGCAGAACAAATATTTTCATTACAGATAATAAGCGGTTTTGGTTGTTTTTAACTTTTTCGGCTAAAGAATAGGTTGGTATGGCTATTGGGGGATTTGGGAATTTTTCTTCTTTTTTTGCTCTATCTTTTTCTGGTTTTCAGGTTTATTTAGATAGTTTTCTTTGGCGGCTACTTTTTCTCCGCTTCTTTGTTCAATCTCTTTTCTTGCTACGCCAGCAACTACGCCGCCCCCTTTGATGCATCTTTGTTTTCGATAAATCCTTGAGCATTTTTGTTCTTTGCGATTCTTGTAGTTGATGCTTCGCCAAGCATATTGAAGATAAGCTCCAAGTCATTCATGTGGCCTCGCAGGTTCTCTTTTTTTAGTCCTTTGAACTTTTTGTATTCGCTGGGGGTCATGCCAAATGTTGCTTTTGATATTTCTGCCGTTAGAATCGCAAAATCTCTTTCTTCTAACACGCCCCTATTTTTCCACTCATCTGTCAATTCATCCCTTATTGCGATTCCCCTAACTCTTTTTTCAATCCAATCATCAGAATATCCCTTCGCTTTGTAGATTTCCTTCATTCTTTTTTGGGCAAGTTCAGGATTTTCTCTTTCCTTAATCCGATCATATCCTACTTTTGCTAGCCAAAGCTTAAACGGCTCAGCTTTTGGTGAAGGTATGGACTGGATAATCCTAAAAGCGCCCTCTGTATTGACACAATTCATCTTTTGTTTTCCGCCCAATGTTTCCACGGAAAGGGTGTGTACAATTTGTACCCACCC
>JACQSW010000056.1 GCA_016211095.1 Candidatus Woesearchaeota archaeon
ATCTGGGTGGCAGCGGTTGTCGCCCTGCTAGCATTGATTATTAAAATTATAATAAAAAAATATAAAAATTTAAAGTTCAAACCTTAATTAAGCCTGAGCTTGATTCTAATTCCCTATTGGTCTTTATTGTGTATTTTAAGCAAGTTGTGGAGCCAACACCATCCAAAAAAGCTTTCAACTAACGAAATCCAGCCAACTATAATTATAAGCCAATTTACCCATCCAATGCCGTATTGGGGTGCCCACGGGCCAAGCCACCAAAATGCTAGCGCAAATCTGAAAATCCTATCCAGTTTGCCCAAATTATGTTCCATTTTTTCACCTCCTTTTCTTTTATTTATTTTTTTCTTCCTAACGGGGTTTAATCCCGCAACTAAAGCAGTGGGCTTTCCCGCCCCACGAATTGTAAAACTTAACCAATCTCCCCACCCTTACCATCTACTTTAACTAGCATATGTATTAATAATAAAGAGAAATATTTAAATATTGTGATATATCTAAATTTTGATATGTTGTAAATATGGGTCTGTTTTCAAAAAAATGCGCGTATTGCAGAAATAAGATAGAGAAGGGAAAAGAAATTAAGAGGGATGTTAAGGTTCCTGGCTATATAGGAACGCACTCAAATAATTTCTGCTGTGAAGAACATGTTAATAAATATGAGCAGGAAATGGAAGAATATACAAAAAAATCAAAAAAAAGCGGAGGATGCTGCGGATAAGGAATAAATTCACTTATATCTCGCGTAGTTAAAATGATAGAAAAATTGGCTAAAGCAAAACCTTTAGAATTGCAAATTTGGATATGGAGCGCTTTCATTTTTGGCATCGGTTTAGGCGCACTTCTAATAAATTATATAAAACAATACGCTCTTTTGATAACCCTAATTGCATTGATCGTGCACTTATGGGCTATGTACAAAATTTATTCAAAATAAAGGAGATAAAAAAAATGGTGGAAGACAAAAAATGTGGATACCTAAGCCCAAAAGCACTTGCAATCGCCGTTGGTGTATTGTGGGGGGCATATGTATTTTTGCTCGGGATAATACTAGCTGTGTTTCCAAATGCAAAGTTTTTCTGGATTAGCAAAGAATTTTTAGGAATATTGGCAACACTGTATCCGGGCTATGCATCCACAGCTTTAGGCAGTTTTATTGGGTTGTTTTGGGGATTCATATGCGGAGCACTTGGCGGGGCAATAATTGCGTGGCTACATAATTTTGCTTTAGAAAAATATTGTACCAATAATAAATGAAAAGAATGAAAAATAAGGATAAGGCTGTAAGGCCCGTTGAACTAAGCGCGACACAAAGAAAGTTTAGGATGAGGCTCGTTATTGCGGCCTTCATTCTTTTTTCTATTGTCCTCTTTGGATTTATTTATCTTAGCATGACCCCAGAAGCTACGGCAACAATGTTATTGTCTTTTTTTGGGGGAATATCCAACATAGTCCTTCCTTGCACATTGCCCTTAGTGTTTATTATCGTACCTCTTGCAATGGTAGCTGGGGGGAAAAAGGGGCTTTGGATGTCCATACTATTTGGTTTAGGCTTGATAATCACTTTGGCAGCATACGGCGCTGCTGTCGGGTTTTTGGGGCAGTATCTTGGGCTGGATAGTGCAACAAGGATAATGTACTCATTAGCAGGATTCACCTCGCTGATATTTGGTTTAATAGAACTTAAACTCCTCAATTTCCGATTGCCAAGTTATGCGGGAATGCCAAGGTTCATCGAAAAACAAGGAGATTACCTAAAAGTTTTCTTCCTAGGTTTATTGTTGGGAAATGCTGGTGTTGGATGCCCAAACCCAATAACCTATGTTGTTTTGACATTTGCAGCAACAACAGGAGATTGGTTCAGGGGATCATTATTGATGGCAATGAATGGCTTAGGGAGAATGATACCCCTAATTTTACTCACAATACTCGGGCTATTGGGGATTAATTCCATCAGCTGGCTTACAAAAAGGACAGAAACAATAACCAAGTTCACAGCCTGGGCGCTTGTTGTTTTAGGATCATTTATACTGCTTAATGGGGTTTTTGGGCACTTATGGTACGAAGGTGGCTTATTTCATGAAGGGCTAAACGCAGCATTTATGGCTGCTGGCGGAAAAATGATTGGGGAAGCTGATATAGAAATAGAAGAGATAGAAAGACCGGTGGCTTTCTCAGAATATGGTGCATGGATAAATTTATTGCTTACAACAATACCTGTCTTTTGGTACTGGCGTAAATATCCAAATGCTCGAAAAGGAATATTAACTGTGCTGCTTATCATCATACTATGGGATATATTGCTATTTAATTTTGGCCTTAATGCTATGAACTGGTTGGGATTGGAATGAGCGAAATAACAATAACAAAATGGAAACTTGTTTTTGGTGCGATATTTATTTTCCTGGCAGGATTTCTGTTAGGCAAGGCTTTTTCATGAAATGGAGGTGAAAAAAATGGAAAAAACAAAGGTACATCCGCATCCAATGGGTGTTGCAGTAGGATTAACTGCCGGCATTGTATATATAATTTGTTCAGCAGTAGTCGCACTATGGCCAATACAGTCATTGCGTTTTTTTGCTAACTGGTTCCATGGAATTGATTTGACTAAAATAGCGGCCCCTATTCAACTAACATTTAATGGATTTGTCATAGGTCTTTTTAGTGTTGTGCTATTTTTCTACCTTATTGGACTAATTTGTGCTTTGCTTTATAACATATGTTATGCACATTGCAAGAAGAGGGATTGGATTTAGGGATTATAGGTATTAATGGAGGTGAATAAAAATGGCAAAAGATTTAGTATGCGGGATGGAAGTAAATGAAAATAAGGCTACAAAAGTGAAGTATAATGGCAAAACATATTACTTTTGCAGCCCCACTTGCCAATGGGCGTTTAAGGAAAATCCAAAACAGTTTGTAAAATAATGGAGAATGAGAATGAAAGCAAAAGTCCAAATATTGACTACGCCCGGATGTAGTAATTGTTCCCGAGTAGAGCAGATGCTGGATGAAATGAAAATAAAATACGAAATAATAGACATAACAAAAAATCCAAAAATATTACAGAAGTATCAAGTAATGTCCGCTCCTGGAATTGTAATTAATGGAAAGTTAGAATTTCAAGGAGTTCCAAGCAAAGACGAGCTTAAGAAAAAATTATAAAATCAATTTTAGCATTGAAAATGGCAAAATATAAGGCAATATTACGGGAGCAAGTTTTATAGGATTCGCAGTAGCAAGCAAAAGATAAAAAAATGGCAAATTGGATTGAAAAGATAAAGCACAATCATTCTTTAATGATGATTGTTTGCTGCGC
>JACQSW010000052.1 GCA_016211095.1 Candidatus Woesearchaeota archaeon
ACGATTATGGAAAAAATAATTACTATCAAATCTAAACTAAGAAAGAAGATTGAGAAATACAAGCTGGGAAAAAAATGAACAAAGAAAAAAGCGTGGGGCTATTCGTTATAATCTTAGCATTTCTTTTTTTAATTAACACCAACCCACATTTCGTTTTAGCTGAAGAAGGAATCAGCGCCGCACAGGGCGCTACTAACAATACGCTAATCATCCTTCAATCATTTCAAATTGCTGAAAAAGACATCCAAGAAATGGAAGAAGCAGGATTTAACACCAAATATGCCAATGACTTGCTGATTGAAGCTAAACAATCTTTTTACGGCGAAAATTATACTGCCATAACGCAAAAACTTGGAATCATGGCTGACCAAGAAAAAGAAGTTTACTTAACCGCCCTAATGGGCAGCTTAAGCAAAGAACAAGCTGAAGCAAACAACCAAAAATTGTTACAATTAATAGGAGAAATAAAAACTGCAAAGGAATACTCTTTCCAAATTTGGGACAGCATAAACGCACTCAAATTAAAAATTGATGAATACAAAAAAAATGGGGTGAATACAGCGAATGCGGAAGAAAAGCTTAGGATTGCCCGACAAAATTTTAGGGATGAGCTTTATACTGATGCAGAAAAGTTTGTTAACGAAGCTGATTTTGGCCTTGAAACAGCAAAAGATGAAATATCCATGATAAACACCCTCAAAGAAACAAGCAAAACCTTCTTTGAACAAAATATACTGCAAATAATAACAGCATTACTCTTTATTTCCTTGTTATCCTCCATCTCTTACCGGCACATAAAAATTTATCGCATGAAGCGTGAGTTGGAAAATTTGAAATTAGAAGAACAAGTTTTGACTGAGCTAATGAAAAAAGCGCAACTCGAAACGTTTGAAAAAAAAACTATATCCTCTTCCCTTTACGAAGTTAAAATGGCCAAATACCGTGAAAGGATGATGAGCATAAGAAGAAACATGCCTGTATTGGCGGCGGCTATCCAAAGGGAAGGGCTTGTTAAAAGATTATTTAGGCGGGGAAAAGAATGATAGAGCCGGAAACAATTAAGCACTACACATTCATCGATTTTTTGATAATCCTATTAATCGTTGTGATGTGGAAGATACTTCAATTAGTGGCAAATTACCTTTTTTCTGAAGCTGGTTTAATAGCTAATTTCATCCTTTTAGGGATAATGCTGTCATTTACATCTTTATTAGTAAGAAAAAGCGGGGCAGTCATAATCTTATCCGCTATTTCGGCGCCGCTAATCAATTTAGGGGGAATTGGAATTTTTGGTTGGAAAAACTTTTTTGTCATGCTTATTGCAGCAATAATCTTTGAACTTTCCGCCTTTTTGGCAAGACTCGAATTAAAGAGAGCCTCTTTAGGGATTGTTATCGGCAGCGGGCTAGCGAATACGTCTATAGTTTTTTTTGCAACCATCTTTACATCCATCCAAATAATGTCTTCAATGGCGGCTAATCTCATAAACTTGATGATAGTCGCATTTTTGTGCGGAATTATCGGATCACTAATATCTTTCCTGGGATGGCATCTTGTTGAGAGAACCAAACCCATATTAAGATACGAGTATAGAAGCTGAGAAAAAAGTTTATAAAAAGAAAGAGGCTTATTCATTAGCTAGAAAAAGGAGCTTATTTTTTTTATGGAAAAAAACTGGTACATAGACTTTGACTTTGAGCATAACCCTCTGGACATAAGGCCCAATCCGGATGTTGTTGGCCTAGATTCCGAAGAAAAAAGGATAATTAATTACATCCACGCAGGCGAGGTTTGCTTTGTCAACGGCCTAACTGGTTCGGGAAAAACAAGCCTCCTGCAAAAAGTTAGAGAGAGACTAACAGATTTCTCTTTTATTTACTTAAACGCTGAAGATCTGCCCCAAGATTTTAATTTAGAGGAAGAATTTAGGAAAAAGAAAACCTTTCTCGAAAAAATAACCTTTAGGAGCCTTCCACAAAAAAAAGCTGTTTTAGTAATTGACGAATTCCAAGCTACAGACCCAAACTTGCTGATTGACGTTGAAAAAAAATTTGAATCAAAAAATAAGTGGCCAATCCAAGCTGTGGTAGTGGCACAAATCCAGACTAGGCTAAAAAATGTTTCTAATCCTTTAAGAAAAAAGTTGAAGAAGCACATAATTGCGACGAAGCTGCTTAATGATGAACTGATAAAAGAGGTTTTGCGGCGCAGGCTCTATAACAAGAAGACCGATACGAACCTTTATCACAAACTAAGCCCTGATGCTGTTAATCTGCTTGTTATGTGCGCTGACGGAAGCGTCAGGAGGCTATTAGAATATGCAGATATGGTCTTTGATTTTCACCAAACAAAATTCGGAAAAAACAACCCTTTAGTCAAAACATCGGATTACAAGGTGATCGGCCCGGGAGTGGAAGAAATCTTAGCCTTAAACGGAATAAATGTCAAAGGCTTTTTGAATAAGAAAGAGCAGCCAGCAACGACATTTGAGAAGAAATTCAGCGAAAAAGAACAAAAAATGATGAAGTTCCTATTAGCCTACGGGCCTTTAAGCACGAGGCGGTTGGCGAAGAGGTTCAACTTTTCTGAAAACAAAGCCAGGCGAGTATTAGCCGAATTTAAAAACAGAAATCTTGTCATCCTTGGCGCAATGAAAGGCAAGCAGCCACTTTGGGAGCTCTCAAACCACGCCAAAAGGTTAATGGTTACCGTCTAAAACAAAAAGAAATGAACAAACGAGTCAAGGTTTATATCATAGGAGCAGTTCAAGGCGTTTTCTTCAGAGCAAACATCAAACAACTCGCAGACAAGCTAAACCTGAAAGGCTACGCCAAAAACCTGCCAGACGGAAGCATAGAAGCTGTTTTTGAAGGCGACGAAAAAAAAATTTTAGAAATAATCAATTTTTGCAAAAAAGGCCCCAAACACGCCAAAGTAAATAATATCAAAGTTATAAATGAAGAATTTAAATGCGAATATACCCAATTTGAAATAAGCTATGACTGAGTATTCTATGTTTGTTAGGTTAATTTTTTATGTGGGAACCTGTTTGTTTTGGGAATAACATATTCAGTTTTTGCATTTAAGTCTAATCCCACAATGTCGTCTAGCTTATTGGAGAAGATTCCTCTTATTTTTTCAATTTGGATGGTTAACAATTCTTTTTTAGCATAAAGGTTGTCCATCATTTTTTGAGCTCTTTCTTGGTTTACGTTCATTACGCCTTCTTTTTTGGTATAAATGCCTTCTATTATCATTTGGGCGCTTTCTTGGTTTATATTTAGTGCGTATTTTAAAATTGATTCATATTTGTTGATTTCTTCGGATAAGTTTCTGTGTTCAACCATGTGCTTTTCAAGTTCGCGGTGTTCTACGTACACGCCGCCAGGGCAGGATATTTCTGGATGATTTCCTAGCCATCCGTCAATGGTCCATTTGTTTGTTTTTGTGTGGCAGATTTTGCATTGGTATATTGTAGTTGATCTAAAACTGTCTCCTATTTTTAGGTTGTCTTGCCTCCATTCTTGTTTGTCTTTGTTGTACAATTTCATATTACAAAAATTATTATTCTAATATAAATAATTTATTGCAATAAATATTCTTATAAGAATAAAAATTTGGCAACTTTATACAGTTATTCCACGCCGTATCTCACGAGCCAGCATTCCTTGGCGTTCTTTATTTCTAAAAATTTGCTAAGCATATCCTTTATTTCGGAAAAGCCGTGTTTTGGCTCAATTTTTTCATCCACATTTATTCTTTCGTAATCTACTTTTTCGTAAGAGGCATACTCTTTTAGGTTTAAGAATTCGCCAAGCTGCGGGCTCAGCCTAAAATTCTCGCCTGTCTTTTCCAGATAGCCTTTCCTCGTTAGCGTGTTTATTATATCATACAGCTCTGAGAACTGCACCCCAGATTTAGAAAACAGTTCTGCGGCTTTAAACTGTTTCAGCTGTATCGCCATCTGAAAAACCTTGCTTTGCTGCATCGACAGCCCCTCAAGCTTTAGCTCGCCTAAGAATTTTCCTTCCCCATTCTCTATGTTCTTCAGAATCTTTGCCTCAACCAAGTCGATTAGCAGGTTGAATTCTTCTTTATTATCGCTGCAGTTTAGCATGATGCAGGGATACAAAATGTTTTTAATCCGAACTGGCTGGTCATACATTGTCCTGACATCATTAGGCGTTATTCTTTGATTTATTATAGGCATCATTTCCCCGCTTATTTCGCCGCTGATTTGTTCGGGCTGTTCTTCGCAAAAAATCTTTACCGCCTCTCCGCCATGCTTTGTCCTTCTCGGCCTAACATTAACCACCAACGGCAAGTCAACGACGCCGGTAACCAGCGCTGTCCCAACTGGGAGGTTAGGTATCTCTTTTTCTGTTATTGAGGTTATGCCGTCGACAGATGTTGAAACTGCTTTTAGGTCGTTCGGGTTTGTCATTTTGAGGATTATTTGTGTGTTTACCTGTGACAAAGCATTTTTTTCTATCCTTGACGGCCTTTGGGTTATGAGGCAGATACCTAAGCCGAATTTTCTTCCCTCAGCAAATATCTGCCTGAGAATGGCTGAGCTTCTCTTCTCCCCGAAGCTTCTTTCAGGTATGTAGTTGTGCCCCTCCTCTACGACTAAGAAGAATGGCGGTATGTTCCCTTTTTTTCTTTCTTCAAACAAATCATTAACAAGCTTGAAAACGATGACTTCCTGCACATCAGGCGGAACGCCCTTAAGGTTTATCAGCGATAGCTTTCCACTCCTGACAATATCGCCCATTAGCGTGGGGTCTTCCGAGAACAGGTTTAATTTCCTCATGTACTCCATTATGTTGATCAGAGCCCATTTAGCGTTGCTTTCCTCATTTTCTAGCTCAAAGATTAATTCGTCAAAGTTTGCTGTTCCGCCAAGATTTTTTAGGGCAGAGTATATTAGGCCAAGCTGCGAGGTTGACAGCTTAGTTGGGAATAGGTGGACTAGCTCTGCTGATGTAAGGTTTTTGCAGCTCAACTTCAACGCTTTACCCTCAGGGTTAGTTTTGGTGTCTGGGGAAAATTCTTCGATGCTCTTCAAATACCCCTTCGCTTCAACCCCAAATCGCTCTAACTCAACACTTGGCTGGGCGCTCGCATATTTCAGCGAAGAGTATTCCCCGTGAGGATCTATCACAACTACTGGAACTTTTTTCTCCAGCAGCTCTTCTAGGAGCACTCCGCAAAAGAAGCTTTTTCCTGCCCCGGTTTTTGCTAAAATGCTTACGTGTTTTGTCAGCAGCTTATTGATGTCCAAATAAATCCTTATTTTTTCTCTCCCTTCAAGCAAGCCGATATATGCGCCCACATTTTTTGTTTCCTCCAAGCCCATAACTTCCTTGATGAAATCGTCTGATGCCCGCAAAACCTCCAATCCGGGCTCTAGCGGCGTCCGAGGCGTTTGCAGTTTTCCCTCGCTGTCCCTGTAGCCTATTATTTCGCAGTAGGCTAAAGTTTCGCTTGCTTCTTTTTCCATCTCCAATATTTGCCCAAGAACAAAATGGCTGCCATGCATCAATTGGAGGTAATCAAACTTTTTAGCGTCGCCATTAACTAAGAACTTAAAATTTTTCGTTGACGTTTTGCCGATTATTCTCCCAATTATCATCTCATTTGGTTTAATTGAAGAAACCTATTTATTAACTTATTCTTCTAAGAATGTGTCTAATGGGATGCTTACTTCTGAATCGTCTTTTATCGTTCCCTTTGCTTTCAAGTATTCTTTGGCGAGGACCCAGAATAATAATCCTAAGCTCTTTTTGCCCTTATTATTGCATGGCACAACTAGGTCGAGGTAGTTTGATTCGTTGTTTGTGTCACACAGGGATATGACTGGTGCGCCAATCTTTACCGCATCCAAGACAGCGTTTTTGTCCGGCCAAGGATCAGTCACTAACAAAATTTTTAATTCCCTGAAATCCCTTAGTTTCGGATTAGTCAATAATCCGGGCCTGTACCTGCCTGCGAAGATTGGGATGCCAGTTACTTTGGAAAAGAGCTTCACCGCTTTCCAGCCGTTTTCTCTCCTGCAAACAATCAAGGCTTCTTCTGGCTTGTATTGCGCTAAGAATTTTGCTGCTACACCTATCCTTGTGTCTATCTTTTTGATGTTCAAAACAGCCAAGCCATCATTTCTAACTTTGAAAATGAACGGCTCCATATATTTAGTCCTGAACTTTGTCCCAATGTGGAGGCCTACCTTGAGGTAATTATCGAGCGGTGTTAAAAATTCGTCTTCTGCCATAACAAAATATTCGAGAAGGAAGTGGTATATAAAGCTTTTGGGATGTTTTTTTTCTAACTTTTTTTTTGTAAAGATAGTCAGAATACTATTTCTTGCTCTATTCTTATAAGCTCATTTATTTTTGCCTGCCTTTCTTTGCCGAATATTCCGCATTTTATGAAAGGAATCTCCCAGGCAAAGGCCAAATGCGAGATTGTCGCATCCATCGTTTCACCTGACCTATGCGAAATCACAGTTGTAATCCCACTCTTTTTGGCGAGGTCAACCAGTTCTTTCGTTTTATTTATCGACCCGACTTGGTTTGGCTTGATTATTATGCAGTTTACTGATTTGCTTTTTACGGCTTTTTCAAATAATTGGATGTTTGTGCAGATCAAGTCGTCGCCGCAGATGAGTGCGCCCTTTTTTATTTTTGAAAATCCCATGTAATCGTTTTCTTGTAGCGGATCTTCTACATAGCCAAGCTTATAGTTTCGTATCAATTTTTGTATGAATCTTATTTGTTCAGCTTTTGTTAGTGAGGCATTCTTTTTTTCTTTAGAAAAATTTTGATAAGCATACCTGCCTTTTTTGTATAGTTGCGAGGCTGCAACGTCAACCCCCAATTTTAGGCTCACTTTAAACTTTGCGCTTGTTTCTTCAACAATTTTTGTTGCTGTTTCAAAGATTTCTTGGTTGCTCAGGGTCGGGCACCAAGCGCCCTCGTCTGTTCTTTTGCTTGTTTTCAAAATTTTGCCAAGATTTTTGTAGACATACAAATTTAGGAAGGCAGCTTCCTTGAACGTTCTCGTTTTTGGCATCAGCAAAAATTCTTGAATATCCGGCTTCACTCCGCCGACGTGTGCGCCGCCGCCGACGCAGTTGCCTAAGGGCATCGGCATCTTGGCCGCGTGCGGGTTCAAAAATTCCCATACTTTGCCATTGGAAGCAGCCTTTAGGCAGGCGAATTGCGTTGCAATAACTGGGTTTCCGCCGATTTCTGGGATTAGCTTTTCAAATATTCTTAAGTCTTCAAATTCTTCAATATTTAATCCTTTGAAAGATTTGTTTTTGTTTAAGCAGCCTACAGCGTAGTCTATGCCTTTTGTGAAGTCTTTTACTTCGTGCTGCCCTGTTGACGCCCCAGATGGTGCTGAGGCAAAAAATTTTTTGTTTACTACAACTTCTATTGCTGGTTTTTGCCTAGAATTAAGAATTTTTCTTGCGTTTAAGCTTTTGATTTTCATAAAATAAATTTCCTCTTAAAAATTATTATTTTAGATTTGTTTTTTTTAGCCGAAGTAGTTCATTTTGAGCTTTCTTGGCTGATTGGTTAATCTTTGGCTTTGCTGTATTATGTCTTTAAGTTTTTTCTCGAATTCGCTTGCCGCCTGTATTAGTGGCTTGTAATCTATTTTTAACCCTAAGTATTTGTCCAGTATTTCTATCACTTTTGCTGCAGACATGCTGTCTGGCAGTTTGGTGTGGCTTTCTACGAAGATGCCTGAGCCGATGACATCCTTATTTTTTAGCAGCAGCGCCGCTGTGACCCCCATTATTATGCCTTCTTTTAGCTGCAGTATGCCTGCGCTGTCAAATTTCTTTTTGGCTTCAGTGTCGTTTGTGAAGTAGTAGACTTGCGGTTTTTGATTAGTGGAAAGTATGCCCTCGATGCTTATGATTTCTTTTGCGTCTAATTCGCGGTAGAGCTGCATCAATGAGTCAGAGATGTCCCATTCCATGCCCCGGATGTCGCTTAAAGCGTGAACTATGAGGATGTTTTCTTTTTCTGCATAGAATATTTCCAGCGGCTGCACAATTTTGTTTTCGTGGATGGCTACAACCGGCAATAGTTCCTTTGACCAAATGTTTCCTATTGGTTTTGCTTTTAGGTGTTTTATTAAGAACTCTGTTGTAATAGTTCCTATTAGCCCCAATCCGGGGAATCCTTCAATTATTATTGGGTTTTTTGGTTTTTTTTGTAATGTTATTTGCATCATTGTACGATAAGAGTTGCGTTTTTTGGTATTTATAGTTTTCCATACAGCTATAGGGGTATTATTTTGGGCAAAATTTTTAGTGGGCCTGGCCGGATTTGAACCGGCGACCTCCACCGTGTGAGGGTGATGTCATCTGCGGGTTTTCCTAAAAGTTTGCTGAGAAACTAGCCGCTAGACCACAGGCCCAAAAAGATCATATTGTTGTTGGAGTTTTCATTTATAAATTTTTTTGAAGGTGGAAAAAGAAAAACAGATTTATTTTTTGGATTCGACTATTAGGCATTTGCATGGCAGCCTATAGGTTGCGGCTTTTAGAGCTTCTTTGGCTATTGCTACATTTGCAGGCTCAACGTCTACTGAGAATATGGCTTGGCCTTTTCTGACTTGGGCAGCTATTCCTACTGCTCTTCCGAATGCCTTTTGCATGCCTTGTTGCATTCTGTCTGCTCCTGCTCCGGATAACATTTTGTTTTCTCTCAAAACGTGATGCGGGTAGGTTCTTACTTTGAAGAAGAAGTTTTTTCCAAGATTTATTTCTAGCCTTCTCAGGGTTATGACTCTTGCTGATTCGAGGGCGTTGTGCCTTATTTGTATTCCAACTCTTGATACGAGCTTAACTTGCCTTTCAAATTTTTTTTCTGTGCTGCCCATGTCAAATTTGACAATTTTTGAGCTTGGGACAGCTTTGACGAAGCTTAGCTTGTTGTATTTGGATTTTCTCGTGTATGCCCTTTTGAGCCTTCTGTAGCATGAGAAAGGTCTTAGTCCAGCCATTTATATTACCTCAATTTTTGTGCCTATTGATTGGCCTGGCAGGCCTGCTTTGAATATTGCCCTGACTGCTCCTTTGTTGCCGTGTAATGATTTTATTGTCCCTTCCATTTTTTTTCCTGATGGTGTTTGCCAGACTACTTTTTTGTTGAGCAGTTTTTCTGCCGCCTTCCGGTCATTTATTCCGGGCACTGTTATTATCATGTGTTTTGGGTTCTGCGTTCTTCGCCCCCTTCTGAAGTTGTTTATTAGCCCTTGTACCATTTTTTTTTAGTAGCTTACGAGTATCTCGATTTTTGTTCCGAATATGTTTTTTAAATCTTCAAATATTTTTTCTTTGATGAATACTTTGCTTGGCATAGCCGCGTTTGCCATATGCTTTTCGAATTCTTCTAGGGTGCTTTTTTCGAGCTGGTTTAATCCGCCTTCTGGTGTTAGTTTTGCTTTCCATATCTCGTCTCTCTGCTCTAAGTCTTTGACGATGAAGGCGATGTTGTCTAATAGTATTGCTTCTCCGAATTTGTCCCCATATTTAAATCTTACCTTTACCCTTTCAAGCTCAACTGCTTTCTTTCTTTGCATATGCTCAACTAGCTCCTTGATGAATCTTCTCGCTTCTTTTTTGGTTTTTTCCACTTCTTGGCTGGTTATTTTTCCAGCTTCGAATTCTTCTTTGGCTTTGATGACTTCTTTGAGAGTTTTTAAGTATTTTTCAGAAATTTTTTCTTCTTCGACGAGCTTTTCCTTGAAGAGCTCTACAATTTTTGTTGTTGGCGCGTTTTTTACGCCTATTGTGGATAGCAGGTCTTTTGTTATGCCTATGCATGCGTCGTAAACTTCTATTATCCTTTCTTTTTCTGTTTTTTCGCTTATTTCCTTGAACATCCCCTTTATTCTTTTTAGGTAGTCTGTTGCGTCTTTAAGCATTTCATCAATGTCTTTTCCGCTTACTTCTTTCAGTTTGCCGTGCTCTATGTTTTTGTAGGCTTCCCTTATCCTTTCCAGGATGTCCACATATTTTTGTTCTAGGATTTTTTCTTTTTTTACGAATATTTCTTCCATAAGCTTTATCGTTTCTTTTGGGGTTGGCGGCGGTATGCCGTAGAGCATGAGCGCTGCCTGTGCGGGGTTTAGCACCGCGTAGTATAGGTCTTCACCGACGACGCTTAGCATTTTTGCTTTTATCCTTTCAATTAGCCTTTCCCCTAGTTCCATATTCATGTCTATAGCTTCGGGTGATGGCTTTATCCTTCCCATTTCTAGCAGCAGTTTCCATGGCATGAAGACTCCCCTGTCGTAGAGTGGCACCCCATCTCTTAGGAAGGTGAATATTACTGGGTTGGCGTCTTTTACGTTGTCCCAGAAGTCTGTGAGTATGTATGTTTGTATGTGGAACGCTTTTTTTATCCCCGTCATTTGGCTTGCCTGCATTCCCATGCCTATGATTATTGCCCGGAGCTTGTCTTTTAGCTCTGCCCGCGTCATTTTTTTGACATCGGTGTCGTCCACGATTATGTATACGTCGATGTCGTTTGATTTTTCTCCCCTGAAGAGGGATCCTGCTGCGACGTAGCTTACTATGTATTTTTCGAACTTTTCGAGCGTCATTGTTTTGTGTATTTCTGAGATTTTTAGGGCTGCTATGATGTCTGTTGGGTCGTATATTGGCGCGCTCATCGCTATTGATTTGAGGACGTCATATTTTCCGTCGAAGCATGATTGCCTCAGCTCTGATAGGAGCAGGCTTTGTGGCTCTATGTTTTTGTTGATTTCTTGCGCTATGGTTTGGACTATTTGTGTTAGTTTTGTTTGGAGGTCCTCTTTTGGCATTGTTTTTGAGTCTGCGTCGTCTACGAGGACTAGGACGTTAATTTTTTCTAATGTGATGTCAGGGTTTTCCTCTTTTGGCTTGTTTGGGGGGAGCAGCGCTATCCCTATGATGTATTTGTCGAATTTGGCGAGCAGTTTTTTCTTGAATTCGTCTAGCTGCGACTTTATTTTTTCCATTTTTTCCTTTATTTCTGGCGGCAGGTTTTGCTGCGTTTCCTGTGTTTGCGGCTCTTCCTTTTTTGCTTTCTTTTTCAT
>JACQSW010000005.1 GCA_016211095.1 Candidatus Woesearchaeota archaeon
CGGATCTCCGAAAGTAAATTTAACAGGAATGGCAAAGCGTAACTTCGTTCCTATACGGTGTTTATGAGATAGCTCAATCCAGCCTTTTCCCACTTTGAAACCAGATTGGTTATAAATCATTGTAGTAAAATAATTCTTTCCCTTGAACTTAGGAAGTTTCGCATTCTTATCCCCTTTCTTCTTCAAAGCAAAAAATGATTTGTAATCCGCATCCAAGGTCCGCAAGGTGTATTGCAAAACCTTGCTATATACCCAAAAATATTCGGAAAATCGTTCTTTGAGCTTTGGCAAATCATTCTGCTGCTTGAAATAACTTATTCCCTTTATGTCTTGCTCAAACGCTTCTCTCCTTTCCTTTAACGCAAAATTATAAACCAACCTACATTTCTCTGATAACGCCTGAATTACTATCTCTTGTGATGGACTTGCCCTAATTTTTATTTGTTGCGTTAATTGCATCCTTAAACCAACCACACATTTTTGTATTTATATACTTTTATTCGGAAACTTCGGAAAAACTGCCCATTCACCCATAACATACTCTTATTAAGGATATAGACTTCTTGGGGTGAGGTTAAATTATGGTTTCAAAAAAACAATTAAGAAAAAAAATGCTAAAAAAAAGGAACGATTTAACTTTAGGGGAAGTTGAGGAAAAAAGCAGAAGAATAAAAAAAAATTTGTTCACCTTAGAAGAATTTGCGTCAGCAGGCAAAGTAGCATTTTATGCGTCTTTTAATAATGAGGTAGCAACTTACGAAATGATAAACGACTCTTTGCCGAATAAAAAAGTGGCGCTCCCCAAAGTTGAGCCAGCAAGAAAAGCTTTGGAAATGCATTATATAACTTCACTCGATAATTTAAAGAACGGCGTTTACGGCATTTCGGAACCAATAAAAGGAAACAAGGCAAATCTAGAAGAGATTGATGTAATCATTGTTCCAGGGATAGCTTTTGATTTGGATTGCAACAGGCTTGGCTACGGCAAAGGGTACTACGACAAGCTGCTACAAAACTTTAAGGGAGTAAAGATTGGGTTGGCATACGAATTTCAACTCGTAGAAAAAATTCCAACAAAAAAATTTGACATCCCCCTCGACTTCATAATAACAGACGAAAGAGTTAGACAAAAAATTAGGTTAAAATTTTTTAGCTTCAACGATGAATAATTTTGTGGAAAATCGGTTTTGGGAAATAGACCTTCTTAGGGCGATTGCAATAATAATGATGATAATTTTCCATCTCCTTTTTGACCTAAACTATTTCGGAATATATAGGCTTAATGTTGATTCAGGTTTTTGGCTTTACTTCGCGCGGGCAACAGCAACACTCTTCATTTTTTTAGTAGGCATATCCTTGACTTTGAGCTTTTCAAAAGCCAAAAAATCAAATAACACAAAAGGGCTGTTTACAAAATATTTTAAGCGGGGATTGATGGTGTTTTCTTGGGGGCTAGCCATTACATTAATCACTAGCCTCTTTCTTGAAGAGGGTGCCATCATTTTTGGCATACTCCATTTTATAGGCATATCTATCATTTTAGCCTACCCATTTCTAAGATTACGCCACTTAAACCTTGTTTTTGGGGTGATTATTTTTTCTTTTGGCCTTTATTTAAAAAAATTCGCTTTTAGCTTTCCTTGGCTTATGTGGCTTGGGCTAAGGCCAGAAAAATTTTACACACTCGACTACTTTCCCCTCCTCCCCTGGTTCGGGCTGGTTTTGATAGGGATATTTTTTGGAAACTTATTTTATGCCGATTATCAACGCAAGCTTAAGCTAAGAGAACCGTCAAATTCTTTTTTGCGCTATTTCTGCTTTTTAGGGAGAAACGCTTTACTCATCTATCTCATCCATCAGCCACTGCTGATCATAACTCTATACCTTGTTGGCGGGTGACATCTTCTTAACGCTAATTTTAAGTACTTAAAAATATCTTAAAAGGGGTGATGGGTTTTTTATCTCAATTATCTAATGGTTGGCACATTTTTAAGCTGAGCCTGTCCTTTATTAAAAAAGACAAATCATTACTTATAGTACCAGTTATCATCAGTATGAGTTTAATTATTTTTTTGATAGGGTTCTTTTTTTCTTTGCCTTTTTTTGCTAATTATTTTCACGTTTCCGCAGATCCAAAAGCGTTTGGCAACGCATATTTTGTGGCGTACTATGCAATCTTTCTTTTTGTAGTAGTTATTTGGTCTACTTTCTTAGGGGCTGCGCAATCATGGATGGTTCATGAAGTTGCCCAAGGAAAAAACACAACGTTCTCTTCAGGCTTGGAACGCGCAATAAAAAACATTTTGGATATTCTCCTGTTCTCTTTAATAAGCCTAATAATAGGCTTAATCCTAGGTGTTTTAAAGAAAAAAACAACATCTTTAGGCGGAAAAGGAGCAATAGGATTTCTTGGGTTCGTAGGAGGAGTCGCTGGAAAGCTGGTTTTGCCGGCAATGATTGTGACTGAAAAAAATTTTGTCGACTCCGTTAAACAGCTTAAGGAATCAATAAAGATTGTTCCAGAAATCGGTGTTTTCGAAGCAGGATTCAGAGCGTTTATTTTTTTGTTTTCATTTATAGCTATCTTTGCTGCGCTATTAGTTGCCAAATTATTCGGTTTCGTTGTTGGGGCTTCACTTTTCGCAATCGTTTTTGTTTTGATTACAGCATTTGCAACTTTGATTAATCAAATTTATTATACCCTGCTGTATCTTGTGCTGATTGAAAAAAAGAAAATTGAAGGGCTAAGATTAATTCCATAAAACATCATTTTTTTTAATCTATTATTTTTCTTCGTGCGCCACCGAAAATGCAGCAAAATGGGTAACCAAAAACAATTTAAACGTATAGCAACATTATAAACTAAAAAAGTTTTGGAGGTGGATTACATGAAAATATTAGTTGTTTATTACTCAATGTATGGCCACATACATAGATTAGCAGAAGCTGTTGCAGAAGGGGTTAAGGGGGTTAAGGGGGCAGAAGTAGAATTGCGGAGGGTGCCTGAAACGCTTTCACCGGAAGTGTTAGCGAAAATGGGTGCTGCCGAAGCTCAAAAAAAATTAGCTAAGATGCCAATGTGCAAGGTTGAAGATTTAGCCTCTGCAGATGCAATAATCTTTGGAACGCCAACAAGGTTCGGCAATATGTGTGGGCAGATGAGGCAATTCTTAGATGCCACGGGCGGCCTTTGGAAGGATGGATCATTAGTCGGCAAGGTCGGGAGTGTATTCACAAGCTCGGCAACGCAGCACGGAGGCCAAGAATCAACAATACTCAGCTTCCACATCACCTTACTGCATCACGGAATGATTATTGCGGGGCTGCCTTATTCTTTCCAGGAACAGATGAGGATAGATGAAATGACCGGCGGGTCACCATACGGCGCCTCAACAATAACCGGCGGCAATGGTGAGCGTATGCCCTCTGAAAATGAGTTGGCTGCTGCAAGATTCCAAGGAAAATATGTGGCAACGATAGCTTCGAAACTGGCAAAAAAATGATTAGGTGGTGAAAAATTATGGCTGATGACGAATACCTTTTAGATTTTTATGGGGAAGAGTGTGTGCATTGCAAAGAAATGGATCCTGTTGTTAAGAAATTAGAAAAAGAATTGAAGCTAAAGCTAAAAAAGCTAGAAGTTTGGCATAACGAAAAAAATTCTGCATTATTACGGGAATATGACCAAGGAAGGTGTGGCGGGGTCCCTTTTTTTTACAACAAAAAAAGCGGGAAGTTTATTTGCGGAGCAGTTGACTACGCAACGCTAAAAAATTGGGCCCTAGGAAAATAAGATGAGCAGGCTTCCGGATTGGCTGAGAATTCGCCCACCAACCAATCATTTTGGCAAAGTTAAAAAAATAATAGAAAAAAATAATCTGTCAACAATTTGTTCTTCTTCCCTCTGCCCGAACAAATCTGAATGTTGGAGCAATGGCACAGCGACCTTCATGATTATGGGCGATGTTTGCACTAGGCATTGCAGTTTTTGTAATGTGAAATGCGGAAAACCTCAACCCTTAGACGCAAAAGAGCCTAAGAGGCTAGCTAAAGCAGTCAAAGAATTAAGCTTAAAATATGTGGTGATAACATCTGTGGACAGGGACGACCTCGAAGATGGCGGCGCCGCCCATTTTTCTAAATGCGTTTCTGAAATAAAGAAAAAAAATAAAAAAATACTTGTTGAGGCTTTAATCCCTGATTTTCAAAAAAAAGTTGAATTATTAAAAAAAATTGTGGCCTCAAAACCCGACGTTGTTTCCCATAACATTGAAACTGTCAGCAGGCTTCAACGTAAAGCGAGGGACAGCAGGTCAAGCTACAATTCTTCTTTGTTTGTCTTGAAAAAGCTAAAAGAGTTGGGCCCTAATCTTAAAACGAAATCTTCTTTGATGCTTGGTCTTGGGGAAGAAGAGCCTGAAGTGGTTGAGGCAATGAAAGATTTAAAAAGTGTGGGAGTTAACATCTTAACCATTGGGCAGTATTTGCAGCCAAGCCCAAAACATTTATCAGTTAAAAAATTTGTAGAGCCGCAAGTTTTTGAAAAATTAAAAAAGATAGGTGAAAAAATTGGGTTTTCCAAAGTTTTATCGGGGCCGTTCGTCAGGAGCTCCTACAATGCAAAATCAATTTTTGGGGTGTAGTTAAATGGATGGTTCTGTTTGCTTAAACTTTTCTAGAATACAAATACTTAAAGAGGATGGCAGTTGCGACGCGTCATTGCTGCCAAAACTCCAGGATGCTGATGTTAAAAAATTGTACGAGTGGATGGTTTTCTCAAAAGTTTTTGACGAGATAGCTATAAAATTACAAAGGGAGGGAAGGATGGGCACGTATGCCCCTATGAGGGGTGAAGAAGCCTCAATAATTGGGAGCGCTTACGCGCTAAAAAATTCTGACTGGCTAGCCCCATCTTTCAGGGAGAATGGAGCGCTAATAATGAGGGGGCATCCCGTAGAAAAAAATTTGCTGTACTGGATGGGCGATGAGCGAGGTGCGATTACGCCGAACAACGTTAACAATCTGCCAGTTTCAATCCCTGTTGCCACACACGCTTTGCACGCGGTTGGACTGGCGTGGGGAGCCAAGCTGAAAGGAGATAAAGTTGCAGTTATGGCTTATTTCGGCGATGGGGCAACTTCAGAGGGGGATTTTCATGAAGCCCTAAACTTTGCTGGAGCGTTCAAGGCGCCAGTGGTTTTTGTGTGCTTAAACAATCAGTGGGCCATATCTGTGCCTCGCGAAAAACAAACCGCCTCAAAAACTTTAGCCCAAAAAGCGTTAGCATACGGTTTTGACGGGATACAGGTTGACGGCAACGACGTTTTCGCTGTTTACAAAACGGCCAAAGAGGCGTTAGACAAAGCTAGGAGCGGCGGCGGCCCAACGCTAATTGAGTGTTACACTTACAGGATAGGCGACCACACAACATCCGACGACGCCTCTAGATATAGGGATAAAAAAGAAGTTGAAGAATGGGCAAAAAAAGACCCCATAGACCGGCTTGAGAGGTATATGAAGAAAAAAAGCGTTTGGAACGAAACTTATAGGGACACCGTTAGGAAGGATGCTGAAAAAAAGATTTTGGAAGGAGTCAAAAAAGCGGAATCAACCCCGCCGCAAAAACCAACCGCAATCTTTGAACATGTTTACGCAGAAATTCCGGAAACGCTTAAAGAACAAATGAAAGATTTTGAAGGAAGTGAGCAATAATGCCTGCCTTAACAATCGTCAAAACAATCGCTTACACCTTAGCCCAAGAAATGAAAAAGGACAAGAGGGTAATAGTGCTTGGTGAAGATGTCGGCAAGGACGGAGGAGTTTTTCGCGCAACAGAAGGCTTATATGATCTTTTTCCAGACAGAGTGTTTGACACTCCCCTAGCTGAAAGCGGAATCGTCGGAACAGCAATAGGCTTGGCTTTGTACGGCTTTAGGCCGGTGGCTGAAATACAGTTTGACGGATTCAGCTACCCCGCAATTGACCAATTAATATCTCACGCTGCAAAACTAAGGAATAGGTCGAGGGGGCGCTTTTCTGTGCCGCTAGTTGTCCGCTTCCCTTACGGCGGAGGCGTGAAAGCTCTGGAGCATCATTCTGACAGCCCAGAAGCTTATTTTGTTCACACGCCAGGGCTAAAAGTGGTTGTGCCCTCAACCCCTTACGAAGCCAAGGGCTTGCTTTTGTCTGCGATAAGAGACCCCGACCCAGTAATTTTTATGGAACCAAAAAAAATTTATAGATCAATAAAAGAGGAAGTCCCAGAAGAAGAATACACCATACCTTTAGGAAAGGCGAGAATTGCCAAGAAAGGAAAAGACGTTTCAGTCTTTTGTTGGGGCGCAATGGTTAGCGAAGCCTTGAAGGCTGCTGAGGGAGTAAAAGTTGACGTGGAAGTGGTGGATTTGAGAACACTTTCCCCGCTTGACACAAAAACTGTTTTGGAGTCCGCAAAAAAAACTGGGCGAATAGTCATAGTCCACGAGGCACCTAGAAACTGCGGCGTCGGGGCAGAAATCGCTGCAATGATAAGCGAGAAAGCCATGCTAAATTTGAAGGCACCGATAATGCGGGTGACTGGCTACGACGTTCCGTACCCGTTGCCAAAACTTGAGGACAATTACTACCCTAATGCTGGAAGGATAATAGAATCAATAGAAAAAATTGCGAGGTTTTAAACAAAAATGCTTGAATTCAAATTTCCCGACGTAGGCGAAGGAATAACTGAAGGGGAGATTGTTAAGTGGAAGGTAAAAGAAGGCGACACCGTAAAAGAGCATGACATAATCGTAAATATAGAAACTGACAAAGCGATAGTAGAAATCCCGGTGCCGAAGGGCGGAAAAATTTTAAAAATATTCCACAAGGAAGGCGAAACAGTCAAAGTCGGGGAAGTACTGGTAACAATTGGTGAAAAAGGCGAAGGATACAAAGAAACCAAACCTGTAAAAAAAGAAGTGAAAAGGGATACTGGGAGCGTTGTTGGAGTCATAAAAGAAGAAGAAGAAAAGGGAATCCTTGCCACGCCATCAACTCGGAAGATAGCTAAAGAGCTTAATGTTGATTTAGCCAATATTCATGGAACTGGGCCTGGCGGGAGGATAACAGATGAGGATGTTGTTAACTCGACAAAGAAAAATTTGGTTAAAAAAAAGTATGACCTTTACGGTTACGTTGACCGCATCCAATTTAAGGGTGTTAGGAGAAGCATTTCTAAGAATCTTTTGGAATCAGCTTCTAAGACAGTGAGGGTTACAGCAACAGAAGATGCCGACGCAACCAAACTATTTGAGCTGAGGGAAAAAGAAAAAGCTAAATTTAAAGATGTCCACCTAACATTTTTGCCTTACATAATCAAGGCGGTTGTGGCTGCCCTAAAAATCCATCCAACGCTTAACTCTTCACTAAACGAGGAAGAAGGGGAAATAATAGCCAAAAAATATTACAACTTCGGCGTTGCCGTGGACACAGAGGATGGCTTGATAGTTCCAGTCCTTAAAGGGGTTGATCAGAAAAGCATTGTTCAGCTTGCTAAAGAGATGGAAGTCTTGGCTGAAAAAACGAGGGGAAGAAAAATTGATTTGGCAGACTTGAAAGGCGGGACATTCACAATAACAAATGTGGGAACTTACGGCGGAATATACTCAACTCCGATAATAAACTACCCTGAGGCGGCAATTTTAGCAACTGGGAAGATAACGGACAAGCCTTGCGTTGTTGGCGGCAAAATTGTTGTGAGAAAAGTGTTGCCCCTTTCATTAACATTTGATCACAGAATAGTTGACGGGGCAGAAGTTGCCAAGTTCATGACGACGCTGAAGGATAAGATAGAAAAGTTGGGCTTTCTTTGAGGCTTAATCCCTTTTGCCCTCAAAATTCCATTGGTCAGCCTTATACAGCATTTCAAGTTTCTTTGCATTTCTCATTTCTTCCCTGCTTAGATTTTCTTGGTAGCATGAAGGGCTGTTTTTTATGAAAGATTCCAGCAAAGCGTTAGCAACTTCTTTTGGCGTAGCGCTACAAAGCGAATCAACACTTGCCATATTTTTTTTAATCAAGCCCTCTTCCACGTTTAACACTTTTGCCATTATTTCCTTGTTTATATTGTAAAATATTGAGCCGTGCTGCATAACAACGCCACCTTTCCTTATTTGGGCGTTGCCGCATATTTTTTTCCCATCCACAACTACGTCGTTGTGCGGGGAGGAGAGATCGGCTGCGCAAGCTGCGCCCACATTTTTTTTCATGTCCCCTACTTCTGCTAGTTCTGCGTTTACACCAACATTTTTTAGCCCTTCAATTATCCATCCGCAGATTATTTTGTACGTTTCGCTAACTGTTGGAGGCATATTTTTTTCTGGCAGGGCGACTGCGTATGTTATGTCGTTTGGGCTGTGGTAGAGGTTTTTGCCGCCGGTTATCCTCCTTACAAATTTGAGGTTTAAAGCGTTGCATTCTTTGAGGTTTATTGTGCTGATTGGCTGCCTGTACCCTAACGATATTCCCCCACCATTCCAGAAATACACCCTCATAACAGCTTCCCCTGTGTTTTTTACATAATCCATCATGGCTTCATCAATAGCCATATTCATGAATGCGTTTTTTCTTTCTATGCTAAGAATCCGGCATTTGAGCCCATTATTTTCCAAATCCATGATTATATCCTAAAAAACGTGTTATTTATAAAGTTAATCTTGAGGGGTTTTTTCCTAAAAATATTTAAACATTCTAACATTATATTATAAAGGAATTACACGGGGTTTATGCGGAGATGTGCAAATTTCTCTATAATCCTCTAGCTGTCTTCCAACAAAAAAAAGTGACAAAATAAATTTTGATGAAAAAACAAAAGAAGGACGGCAAGGTAATAGCTAAACTTAAGGGGTGAAAAAAAAATGAAAAAAAGGATGCTTCTTTTGATTGCGGTTTTATTGTTAACTTTGGGTTTAGTCAATGCAATCACTGAACAGGAAATCGAAGAAGCTAAAACGTTGATAGATTCAAAAGCAGACTGTGGAAGTTTATCAGATTCTCAATTAGAAATTATCGGCGAATATTATATGGAGCAAATGCATCCTGGAGAAGCCCACAAACTTATGCATAAAATGATGGGCTTTGAGGAAGACTCGGCTGCAGAAGAGCAGTTTCATATAAGCATGGCAAAAAGGATTTACTGTAATAAGGCTGTAGGTGGAATGATGGGCTATGGAGGCATGATGGGGATGATTGGTGGAGGAATGATGAATATGATGGGAGGTGGAAACATGATGAATTACGGAATGATGGGTGGAACAACAATGATGGGCAATGTAGGATGGGGAATATATGGATTATTTTGGTTCGCACTGCTAAGTTTGGCATTTTCAATCATTTTTTGGCTAACCTACAATTGGCTTGCGAAAAAAGAGAATGCCAAAAAAAGGTAAGGACTAATAAAGGCTTAATAGACCATATTAATAGTCCACAGAAAAGCATTTAAATCAAGAGATTAGTTTTTATTTAAAAAAAATTGGAGGTTGATTATTTATGGGCAAAAAAGAGATTTTAGAGATGTTGAATAAGGCTTTGGAGCTTGAGCACGCAGCTTATGTGCAGTACCTTAGCCACGCAGAATTAGTGGATGGCTTGAATGCTATACCAATAATCAGTAAGTTGACTGAGATTGCTGGTGACGAAGCAGAGCACCAAAAAAAATTTAGGACGCTCATTGGGGATTTTCTTGGTGGGACGCCGTCGATGGGCATAGCTAAGACATATTCTGCCAAAACGATAAAAGAGATTTTGGAAGTAAACTTGAGGGGTGAGAGGGAAGCTGTTGATTTCTACAAAAAAATTCTTGAACAGATACACAAGGATAAGGAAAGTTTGCCTTATGAATTTTGGATGCTGGAGCATGAGGTTAGGCACGTAATAATAGATGAGCAGGAGCATATTGCCGAGTTAAAAATATTATTAGCTCTCAGATGAAAAGGGTGATTTCAAATTATGGCTGAAAGACTACAAGTTTACAAATGCGCCCTATGTGGTAATATTATTGAGGTTTTGCATGGCGGCCTTGGCGAATTGGTTTGTTGCGAACAACCGATGGAATTGCTCAAAGAAAAGACGCTAAAGGATGAGGGTAAAGAGAAGCATGTGCCAATTATAGAGAAAACAGCGGCAGGCATCAAAGTTAAGGTTGGCTCTGTGCCGCACCCCATGGAACAAGCCCATTACATAGAATGGATTGGGATAACTGTTAATGGCGCAGTTTATAAGAAGTTTTTGAACCCTGGAGATAAGCCTGAGGCAGAATTTGCAGTTAAGCCTGGCAAGATTCAGGCGAGAGATTATTGCAACATCCACGGGTTATGGAAGTCATAAAAAAACTTTTTTTATTGTTTTTCGATGTTATTACCATTAGTGTGGTAAGTTTCTTTTAGCTTATTTTCGATTTTTTGGTAGAGGGGAGTATTCTCTATGTTTTTTGCTATTACTGCTTCAACGATTTCCCCTAAGGTTTTTGCTGCTTCTTCAAAGGCTGTTTTTTCATCTTTCCCTTTGGCTCTTGTTATTGTGTATTTTAGTGCAGATTCTTTAACGGTTTCCTCTAGGGCAAATTGGATTATGCCTTTTATTTGAAGTTCTGGTATCTGTTCTTGGTAGGGCTCTATTAATTTTGCGCTTAATTTGTATATGTCCTTGGCGAGTTCGCTTTGGATATTGCCCATTGTTTCTTGGTAGCTTTGTTTGAATTCTTGGATATATTTTGCTTTATCTTCTTTGCTTATTTGCAGTGTTTTGCTTTGTTCGTATTTTTCGATTATGTTTGTGATTGACATTTTTTTTTAGCTCCTTATTTTTTTTTGTTAGTTTTAGTAGGGTTAGCTTGTATATAAACCTTTCGGTTTTGTAGCTACTTAATAGTTAATACACTTTTACCGTTTTAGTAAAGAATTAGGGTCCCTTATCCCCGCCACCACGCCATCCAGGCCATTCGCCTCAAATAACTCCTTTAAATTCTTATAAGGAATAGACTGCTTATTCTTCTCCCTGCATATCAAGTCCATAGCATCAACAAAGCTCTCTAAATGTATAATGCTAATCATCCTCAAGCGCAACTCCTCATCAACAGGAAGGTTTTCTTTGCTGAACTCATAACCTTTCCCTGCCATATCAGCTTTAAGCTCATCAAACTCTTTATCGCAATGCTTTTTTAGGTAGAGGTTTGTGTAAAAATTGGCTACAGCCTCCTCAACAACATCCCTCCTGCGTGCAGCAACAGCTTCCCTGGCAGCCCTCCAAAGATTCTTAAGAGTCGGCTCATAACTAGTCGGGTCCTTCATCGTTGTCGAATACAAACCCACCTTATCAATAACAGGCACTATCGTATGGAAGCATTCATGAATAACAGAATAAGTTAAGCATGAAATATAATGAAACATGCCGAATTCAGGATAATCTTCCCCGCCATCAAGTTCAGAACATTCGTTTAATTTACCTAGATTAACCCTAATAACTCTATCATCCATATTTATCATCATTAAAGTTTTTTTGTGGTCAGACACCAGCTTCTTCAAATCTCGCTTAGCCAACGCCCTAGAAAGCTTAGTCTCAGAAGAATCAACCTTTTTTTGGCCCTCCTCAAACAACTCCTCCAACGGCTTAAAACTATAACTGCTCAAATCCAAATGGTAATCTTTCTCCAAAATAGGCTTATGCTCATTAAAAACAGCCTCTGTATCCCCCAAAATCAAATCCAAATCCATATTTATC
>JACQSW010000055.1 GCA_016211095.1 Candidatus Woesearchaeota archaeon
GGATTCTATGGTTTAATTCCAAACCACCAAACTCATAATCTAGGCAATTTACAAAAGACCATTCACGAGTTAAATGATAATTTTTCAGAATATTTTGAGGTTATACCACTAGTAGTAGAGGCAAAGAAGGATGAAGAATTACCAAATGACCCAAATAAGCTTTTGGTTTCAGGCTATTATATTAGGCCGGTTATGCCAGAGATGATTCATGGCGACCTAATATGGATTCAAGATACATTAAGACATTATGGAGTGGGTATTACATTAAACTACCCAAATTGCACAAGCCCTAAGGTTGAAGGATGGAACTTAGATGAAACAATAGATACTATCTGGAAACTAACAGGCAAGAGAAACTATTGGTCAAAAGAAAGACTGACTACAGCGCCAACAGTCAAGTATTTAGTATTGCCTCCCTTGGATTGGATACCCTCAAAACCAGATTAGATTTTTTATTACCTCAGCATACTTTTCAGGATTGTGGAATACCAGGCTGTCAGAGAGCATATTATAAAAGACTTTATCTTCCCTGTTTAACAAAACATCCTTTTCAGCTATATCCACATACCTTACAGGCTTTTCAACTAATCCGGATTTTCTTATTTCATCCTTTATCCTTTTGATGTCTTTTGATTTTTCGACACCATACACAAGTAAAACATCTACATCGTTGAAATCCTTAGTATTTATGGATGAGCCAAAAACCAGGCCCATCTTAATGCAGTCCTTGAATTTTTTCAAACTATGTGACAAGGCACTTAACCAGCTAGGGAACTCTTTTTCTTCCAAACTCAGCGTATATTCCATAAATTTGATGGCGAGCTTGTTACTGTATTCATAGGAAAAAAAGACGGAGTTTCCTATTTCCTCCCTGACTAATAACTTTTTATCCGCCAAAAGATTGCATAACTTATTGGCATGTGCATGGTTAATATTTAATATCCTGGCTAATTGCCGGGCATTATATCTATCCTTGTAATGCTTAAACAGATATTTAGCTATCTGAATTTCAATCTTTGTAAATTGTATGTTTTTAACAGCCATTTGTATTCTATAAACATACATTGTATATAAACTTTACGATTTTTAGATATTGTTTAGCTAACTGCTCTGCCCTAACTTTGCTATGCGGACTGCAAAATAGTGTGCCTTGATGGGAGTTCATTGCGCAATCCTCTAAGAAAATATTTTAGAAGAATCTAAAGAAGTTCTTTTTTCCGCGTTCAGCCTGCTTTTTCATAATTTCCAAAGCTTCTTTGTTGTGTACATATATTTTACAATTTTTGATGCGGTATCCGAATTCTTCGCCTTTGTAGCCACCGATTTTTGCAATGCAGCCATCTGCTCGGTTTAAGGCGTAATCTCCTTCTATAACCTCTGCTTCTAAATTGCATTTTTTTGAAAATTCTGCTGTGCTGTAACCCACTATTTTTTTCGTTTTTAGAGAGCAGTTATAAGTTTGTGCTAAGGCAGAGTGCCCATTTATTGTTTCAACTTCTAAACTGCTATACCTCGCCCTAAATAGCAAGTCATTCCCGATGATGTGTTGAGCAATGATTTTGCAGTTATCATCCCTCATGAAGTGAAGCCGCCCATTCATAACGCCTGCTTCTAAGTCGCAATACTTTGAGAAGGTTAAAAACTTTTCAGCATTAACTATTTGCGCCTTAACCTTTATCGGATTCCTTCTTTTGCCCCTTAAATGGGAACACAACCCTGGAAGCTTAACTTCTCCAAATTCGAAATTGTTAAAACCTTGATTGTAACTTTTATGGATCATAAATGACACAAAAAATCCGCTGAAATCAATCTCTGTCGCGCATCTCTTTGGTAAATCAATCCTTTCGCTAAACTTACTTATCATTCCAGGGGTCAATTGGTTATAACTTTCTAAATATAACTTCCAGTCGTTAAATTTTTCTGAGAGCAATTCCTCGCTACATCCCAAAAGGTATTTATTGAAGAAGATGAGCCATTCATTAAGAATGCTTTCCCCGCTAGCAACAACTTCCAGCTTCTTCTCTTCTGTTGGTTTTTCTGCTTTTTCGAATATTTTATCTAAGCCCATCAACTTTTTCATTTTTCACTTTGGATATTTAAAACTTTCCAACACTAAGAAAAAAACTTTTAATCTATTTTTGTTAGAATTTTTGGCTTGTCTTTTACTAGCAGGGTGTGTTCTGCTTGGCTGACTAATCCTTTGCTTCTTTCTGGCAGTTGAGGGTAGTGGTGAAGCATGCCCTCCCTTTCCATAGTTATCAATGCTAAGGTGGCTCCGGGAATCTTGTTGATTACCCATCTTTTTGCGAATGGCAGCGTCTTGTATTCTTCCGCTACGAATTTTAAAAGTTGCCTCGTACTCATGCTCCTTGTTGGCTTGGCTTGTTGAAGCCTGAATATTCCTGACGGCTTGCCTTCCTCAATTACTCCTTGGCCTGTTGTTGCGAAGGGCTCAATCGCAATTATTTGCCCGTCTTCCAAAACTTTTTCGTCTCCGTTGTCGTAATTAGGGATGGTGATGCCTGAGTGCAGGTTGTATTCCGCAATCCCGTGCCCGGAGAGGTTTCTTATTGGGGAGAAGCCGTAACTTTGGATTTGTTCCTGTATCGCTTTTCCGACTTCCCTGATTTTTGTTCCAGGCGTAAAAATTTTTATTGCCGCCTTCAGCGCCTCTTCAGAAGCCTTGATGAGCTCTTTATTATTTCCGACGCTGCAAGCGGTGTCGCCTACGCACCCGTTCACGTGCACTCCCACATCAATTTTTAAGATGTCTTCCTCCTTGAAGGCCGTTTCATCATTATAGCTTGGCGTGTAATGCGCTGCAATATGGTTGAGGGAAAGATTCACAGGAAAAGCAGGCCTGCCCCCAAGCTCAAAAATTTTAGCTTCAATCTTTTCAGCTAATTCTAACAGCTTTATTCCAGGCTTGGCTAAACTTCTGCCGTAAGCTAAAGATTCAGCAGCTATCTTTCCAGCTTTAATCCAGTCCTCTTCCATTACTACTTTTTTTCTTTAAAAGACTTTATAAATACTCCTTTTCATTAAGCCAATCTTATGAAGGGATTTGTTGTTTACCCCACTTATAGGGTTATGAATGGTAATCCTTTTGTTTGCTTATTTGGCAGGATGGAAAATGGCCAAAGCTTCTTAACGCTGAACTATTGTAAGCCCCATTTTTTTATCAAAACAAAAGATTTGAAAAAGGTTAAGGGGATAGAGTCGTTTGATTCTGAAAAAACTGGCTTAAAAAATTTTGGTGGAGAAAAGATTACAAAAATAATTGTTGGCCTGCCAAAAGAAGTCCCTCCGCTTCGCGCAAGGTTTGAGGAGGAAGGGGTTGAGTGTTATGAGGCAGACATAAAATTTGCATACAGGTTCCTTTTTGACAACAGCATAAGTGGCGGCGTAAATATTGAAGGCGAATATGAAAGTAGCGATAGGATTGACAGGATTTACAAGGAGCCAAAAATAGCTTCGGCCGAATTTGCGCCAAAACTAAAGATTGCGGCGATAGACATAGAAACAGATGAAAAAGCCTCAGAAATATACAGCATATCTATTGTTACAAAAGATTACAAGACAGCAATAATAAGGGCAGGCAAAAAGATTGATAATGCGATAATCTGCAAATCAGAAGAGGAACTTCTTGAGAAATTCAAGCAAAAAATAATAGAAATCGACCCAGATGTCATAACTGGCTGGAGCTTGATAGATTTTGATTTAAAAACTATCTTTGAAAGATGCAAGGAATATTCTATCCCGCCGGATTTCGGAAGGGACAACACCCCATGTAAGCTAAAATTTGAAGAGGGATTTTTCAGGGATTCAAAAGCAGACTTTCCAGGCAGGGCAGTGTTTGATGCGCTGCCGCTAATCAGGGCTTCTGCGCTCTCAGTCAAAGATTACAAGCTTGACACCATCGCAGAAACAGTCCTTGGAAAAAGAAAATCCTTGCAATTCAAAAACAAAGGCAAAGAGATACAAAACCTTTTTTTAAGCAACCCGCAAAAATTGGCAGATTACAACATACAAGACTCCGAGCTTGTTCTTGAAATCTTAGAGAAAAGCAAGGTCTTCGATCTTGCCTTGAAAAAAAGCATGCTCTCGGGTCTGCCGATCGACAGGATGAAAGCATCAATCGCCTCCTTGGATTCGATTTATATCAAGGAAGCAAGAAAACGTGGCTTGGTTGTGCCATCAGCTAAATACAATGTTAAGGAAAAAGGAATAATGGGCGGCTACGTCAAGGAGTCAGAGCCGGGAATTTATGATTACATCGTTGTTCTGGATTTCAAAAGTTTGTATCCTTCAATTATTAGGACTTTTAACATCGACCCAAGCAGTTACGTCGAGAAATGCAAGGGCAAAAACCTCATAAAAGCGCCAAACAACGCATGCTTCAGAAATGAAGAAGGAATCCTTCCAGCAATTATACAAGGGCTTTGGGGGGAGAGGGAAAAAGCGCGGAAAGAAAAAGACGAGCTGGCAAGATACGCCATCAAAATACTTATGAATAGTTTTTTCGGGGTCATGGCCTCGCCCAGTTGCCGTTTCTTTAATCTTAACATAGCAAATGCGATCACTCATTTTGGCCAGTTTATAATAAAGCTTACCGCTCAAAGAATCGAAGAAGAAGGATACAAGGTTATTTATTCGGACACAGATTCCGTGTTCATTATTACAAAAGCGAAACGCATGGAAGAGGCAGAAAAA